>JAHITG010000042.1 GCA_018817865.1 Spirochaetota bacterium | reverse complement strand
CCCATGAGTACGGAATGAATATCCTTTTTGAACTCTCTGATCAACCTGTCAAATGAAAATGAATTCTGGACTAAAAGAGTATACTCTACATCATCTTTGATCATCTTCTGTATACTGCCCAGCGTCTTATAACTGGTAAAAAGGATGAATGCTTTTCCACTGTTAAATTTTAACAAACGAATGATATCCGCCTTTAGATCTTCCAGATACATGTCATACTCTTCCGGCAGACTGATATGCTGATTCACATAGATCGTGACCTGTCGTTTAAAATTAAAAGGAGAAAGGAATATCTTTTCAATGCAATTCTCCAGCCCCAGGCGGGTCTTGATAAAATCAAAATTCTTGTTCGTACTCAATGTAGCCGATGTAAGGATCACCGAATGAATAACATCAAAAACAGTTGTTTTCAGATACTCGGAAATATTAATGGGAGTGAATTTCAACTCACAATTTTTTTTCCTTTTACTCAGCTCTACCCAGTAAACAAATTTTTCATTATCATGTCTTAAAAAAAAAGACAAATTTTCCTGGATACTTTTTAATCTTTTTAAAAGGAGGTTTAACTCCCTGTCAGTCTCTTCATTTAAATTTTCAAACTTTTTAAAAACTGCCGTAACATATCGGTTAAATTCTTTAACTGTTTCTACTATATCCTGCTGGAAAGTTTCATCCTTAATTCTTGAATTATTCTTGAACCTGATCCTGAAAAGATCAAAAAAAGCATTGAATGTTCTTTGGATCTCATGTACTCTTTTCTTCAGGATATGATCCTTCTCTGAAGAGGATATTCTTGAATGCAACAGCGTCAACTGATCCAGTAAAAAATTAAGCTCTTTTTCAGAAACTGACCTTGCAAGAAATCTGGCAGCAATATCTTCGATATTATGAGCTTCATCCCATACCAGAACATTGACCGGAGGCAGGATCTGATAACCGCTTCCGACATGGGCAAAAAAAACATGATGATTTACCACAATAATATTGGTGCTTTTAAGCTCCTTCAGATTCTTGTAATAAAAACAGTCCTTAAAAAAGGGACATTTCTTTCTAAGGCAGAGCTCTGAGTCCCGATTGATGTTCTGCCATATCCTGTTCCCAAAATTAATCCCCATTTCATAACGGATACCGTAGAGAGTCATATCTTTCATATATCCGATAAGATATTCTTTTACTTTTTCTGAAAGAAAAACACTACTCGTTTTAAATAAAAAGTTTTCAAGTTTATAACGGCATAGATAATTACCCGAGCCGTAAAAGATCTTAAATTTAAAATCCTTCTTTTTTTTATTAAAAATATTTTTTAAAAAAGGAAGATCTTTATCGATCATCTGCTGTTGAAGTGATTTAGTATTCGTAGAAACGATCACAGGTTCATCATTTTCCAGAGAATAATATATTAAGGGAATAAGATAAGCAAAGCTCTTCCCGGTCCCGGTCCCGGCTTCGATGACTGCATGTTTCTCCTCACCAATAGTATGTTCAATCAGTTTCGCCATTTCCAATTGCGAATCACGATATTCATAATTCGCAAGATTCTTACTAAGCAGTCCATCTTCCGAAAAAAAATCATCCATCACCATGATCGTATATACTCCCAAAAAAAGGAACCAGCTGTTAATGAGTATCTTAAAAAATCAAGCAGTTCATAAGCCGAATTCTGTTTAAGTGATCATTTCTCTTGAAAAGAAAATTACTCTTCTTTTTCAGCAGCAGCCTACCCGGAACTGTAACGGCACAGACCAAGCCAGTTCCATACATGGCCTTGCTCCGACTGGGGTTTACCCCGGCAGGATATTACTATTCTGCCATGTGAGCTCTTACCTCACAATTTCACCATTGCCCGTATTCAAGTAAAAACCTGAACCGCTGGCTGTGTAGTTTCTGTGGCACTTTCCAGAGGTCACCCTCTCCGGGAATTACCCGGCAGTTTAGTCTGTTGGAGTTCGGACTTTCCTGATCAATGAAAACATTGACCCGATCACTTGAACTGCTTTTAGATCTAAGATACTCATGAACAGCTGGTTCATTGACTAAAAAGGCGATCATCGTGATAATAGATCCGCCTCTTTATTAAATTCCCTGCTGATATGATTGAATTTTATAAACTTAAATCTTTTTTCAAGTATTTTTACATTATTATAAAGATCTCTTAAAATATCATTCTTGATCTTATAACTATTGTTTATCTGGTTTATGATCAACTCACTATCGGAAAAGAGAAGGATCCTTTCATACTTCTTTTCCAATGCGATCTTTAATGCTTCAATAACAGCGATATATTCTGCCTGATTATTTGTTTTGATACCGATCTCTTTCTGTTCTTTTAAAAGCACTTTACCAGAAGCTCCCTTTATAATGATCCCGATCTTTGCATAGCCGGGATTCCCTTTTGAGGAACCATCGGTATTTATAAGGACCGTATCAGGAGTAATATCATTATCATTGTTTTTGTTTAAAAAAAAGGAAAGTTTATCATTTAAATGCTGCAGGTTTAAGGTAAATAGTTTAAGATCGACATTTTTATTTTCAGTAATAAAAGAATTTATTACCTG
>JAHITG010000451.1 GCA_018817865.1 Spirochaetota bacterium | reverse complement strand
TCATTTTAATAATGAGCTCCTTGAAGTAAAGGTGCCGGGTCTTAACTTTATCATTCTATTTTTAAGAATGAATTTTTACAGTTCTATGTTAATCTAAAGTGATAAAGTTAAGACCCGGCACCAACTCGTTTTTATTCAAACCCTGCTTCAGCCATTTTTTTCAAGTTCTTATTATGAATTCGATAAACCAGTGAGCAGTTGTCTTCTTCGTCATATGTGGTTTTGATGATAGCACCGCCTTTTCCATAGCCTTCAATTTTCTTTAATGCTACTTCACCAAGGCCTACTCCTGATTCAGCGCCGCCTTTTGCTTTTAAAGCATACCCTTTGAACATTTCCATAACTCGTGTCTGAGCTTTTAAAAGGGCTCCTTCTTTAGCACGGTTTCTTTTGACAACCTTTCTGGAATTAGCCAGTTCATCAGGCCATGTTCCTTCTGCAATAACCTGGAACGTATCATCATCCAAAAATCCTTCAGTCTCATAATCTTCGCCTTTAATATAACTCTCAGTTCCAGGATCGCTGCTGCAACCTGTAAAAACAGCTGCAAGAGTAACAACCAAAATTAAGATAAAATATTTTTTAAACATTGGCTTACACCTCCTTTAAATTATTTTTTTCTCTCTGCCTTTATTGTAACTTCACCGAAGTCATACTTTGTTACGTCTACTTTATAGGGGAATGTTGATTTTGTGACCAGTGCTTTTGCCAGGTCTCTCGGAGTACCGAGAAACTTTACAGAAAAGACTGATTTTCCGCTTTTTTTCTGTTTCCCGTACACTTCTTTTACTTCTCTGTAATAGGCTTTTAAAAGTTTTTCAAATTTGACTTCTTCTGTCAGAGAGAGCCCGCTCACATAAAGAGTGATCAGATTCCCGTTATTCAGGATATCCTCCCAGGCTTTTAAAACCTGGTCGATCAAAGCATCCCCGGCCAGTTCAGCACCTCTTTTACAGGCGCTTAATCCGGCTTCATCAGACTCTACATGCGCTCCGCTGGAACGCTGAAATTTAGAAGCAATGATTCTGCCGTCTCCGACGTTAATAACTTTTAAATGGATATTACCCTGTGAAGAGAGAAAAGCGGTTCCTTCTGTTCCCTTTAATTTCTTGGCCTCTCCGGCATATGCTGTACCGGCGATCACAACATCAGCATTCACATCCAGGCCGATACCTGCTGCGATCGAAACAAAAACATTTTCATCTCCATCTACCGAACCATACAGCTGTTTCATCTTATTTTTATATTCTTTGCTTATCTCGGAAGGGCTGATAATAGTAAACTTCTTTTCAGTAAATTTATCAGCTATTACGGAATAAGAGATGTTCTGTGATGACTGCTTCCCGGCGATCTTCTCATCAATAATGATGATCGTCTTCGGCATATTCATCCTGTGCTGGAGTATGTCCAGCGCCATGACATCATCCTTTAATTTCTGCATACCCACTTCCGCTTTAACGGTTACATAGGCAATGCCGTCTTTTTCATTTTTTGAAACGATCTCAGATTTTCTTATATATCCCTGTTTCTTGGCATAAATATTCTCTTCCAGGATCACACCGCTGGAACCAAGGATCCGGGCATCGATAATGATGCCGAGAGCTTTTTCTATGGCTTTTGTTTTGGCAGCCTCTTCTGCTCTGTCATAGGCGTCAGCAAGACCTGCTTCCCTGACCTCGGCCAGACCTTCAGCCGTAACCATTTTAGAGCCAAGCCCGCCCATATCTTTTTCATCACCAAACTTATAGTCGTCATCCCTGACCTGTTCTTTCGCACCGCTGCAGCTGGAAAAGGAAAGAACGGCCAGAACAGCGAACAGTACGGAAAATAATTTCATTGCTCTTCTCATAAAAGCCCCTCCGAAATATTTTAACCAGTTTAATAAATATATTATTTAATAAAGAAAAGTCAAATTTTTTATGCAAATACCGCAGGCGGGAGCCCGGTCCTGTCTCTCGGGGGTCAGACCTTGAGAATATATGGATTTGGGGTCAAACCTTGAAATGTGAAAAT
>JAHITG010000450.1 GCA_018817865.1 Spirochaetota bacterium | reverse complement strand
GCCGGACCTTTTTCAAATTCTTCCTGCTTAAAGGAATACTCATGATCTCACTACTGCCGGATCCTTTTAGAAGTCCGTTAAGGGTCAACAGTAATGTGGTCTTCCCTGAACCGGTATTTCCGATGATCCCGACAGATTCATTTTGATCCACGGAAAAAGTGATATTCTGCAGGGCCACATTTCCATCAGGATAAGTGTACCCTAAGTCCCGGACCTTGATCGCTTTTTTATCCAACTAAAATATCCTCCTGATAATAATGATCATTATGCTGAAAATTGAGATGAGGATAATATCTTTACTTTTTATCCCATCCGGTGTCAGGATCCTGATATCACCGGAAAATCCCCTTGAAAGCATACTCTGATAAACCCTTTCCGCTTTTTCATAGGTACGGATAAAGAGTACCCCGATGATCTGAGAGAAGGTCCTGATCTTGAACCCTAATGTTCCGCTGTACCCTTTTGATCGCCAGGCCCTTTCCATCTGCTCCACTTCTTCGATCAGAACGAAGAGGTACCTGTACATAAAGGAGAGGATCAGAATAAAGATCTTTGAGACCTTCATCTTTTCCAATCCCGCTAAAAGCCTGTGAAAAGAAGTCGTGGATGTCAGAACAATTAGAGAAAGCACGGCCAGATAAGATTTGATAAAGACATTCCAGATCAATAATCCTTTTGACCAGACCGCAGAGGGAGATCGCTTGATAAAAGGAATAAAAAAAATGAAAAGGCCTACAAAGGGAATGATCACCAGAGATCGTTTAAAAACATACAGGAGTGGAACTCTGCTCATTAACATAAGGCTTACAAGGACCAGAAAAAAGAGTACAAACTGCAGAAATTTATCCGGAGGTGTTAAAACAATGACAATAATAAAAAAGAGTGATCCTAAAAACTTTGTACGGCTGTCCAGATGATGGATCCCGGTATCAAGACCGCTATATTTATCAATAAAATCATGCCTCATTCTATCCCTTTTGCTTCTTTTGTTTTAATAGATAACCTATTGATATGCTGACAGCAAAAACAAAAAGAGTACCTGTTAAACCGGCAAGGGAAACAGCGACTCTTCTATCTTTTATTCCGGGAAATATATAACCGGATAAAGGGGCCGGGGTGATGGCTTTATCTTTTTCTGCTGATATAAACTTTTTATCTTCCGCCACTTTCTCCAGGCCATCCGGGTGTCTGGAGGCAAATGGCGATAAAAGAACAGCTAAGGCTATAGAGATCAATAACCCTGTTAATATGATCTTCTTCTTCATACTTTTTGAACCTCCAGAAGGTCAGGCCGTACTCTCTGTATATAACTTAAGACAAGTACAGTAATTATCCCTTCTCCGATCCCGATCAAAGCATGAATGCCTGCCATGGCAGGCAGTGCTGTTATAAGCGGGACCGTTCCGGAAACAGCCAGTTGTACGGCACAGGATATAGCAGCCAGTACAATACTGAACCAGGCTCCTGCGAAAGCAGACACAAGTGAGTTATTCTTATTTGATCCTAATAGTTTAAAAAAAAACCGGTACAGATAGGTACCAAGAACCGAACCAATGATACCCATATTGAAGATATTAGCTCCCAGGACCGTCAGGCCGCCATCCTGAAAGATGAAACATTGAATGATTAAAACCGTACTGAGAACGACAAATCCAGTTAATGGCCCTAAAAGGATCCCGGCAAGAACACCTCCCATGAAATGGCCAGAAGTACCGCCTGCAACCGGGAAGTTAATCATCTGAGCGGCAAAAATAAAGGCAGCCATTACGCCAATAAGCGGAATGCTCTTCTCTTCTATCTGCTTTTTGATCCTATTTAAGGCAAAAGTGATACCCGAAGCAGACAGAATATTAAAGGTTATCCATGTCTTGGGATCCAGAAAACCATCCGGAATATGCATTTTGACCACCTCCATAAAAGAGTAAATAATATGTTCGTATTACCCGTAAACAGTAACATTTTTTTCAGAAAAGTAACACGCCAGTTTTTAAAGTCAAGGTTTTTATATTCCGGGATTATTTGAATTGAAAACCATAAACAGGATAATGCATTTATATTGTGCATTATATTATAAATATACACTAATGCATTAATTATGTGCAAATCAATATTTTTTTAATAATTCTTCTCTTATGATTTGTTATTTATCAATAAATTATAAATTGAACTTGGCACGCTCTTTGCTTACACATTATCATGAAAGCTAAATGGATAAGTCCTTTAGCTAAATTAATATATGGAGGTTCTATTATGAGAACACTTTTAATTTCATTTATTTCACTTCTACTGTTATTCGGGACAATTGATCTTTCTGCTGAAGTGAGCGGAGATGTCTATGTTGCCGGTGTCAGTAAATATTTGTGGAGAGGCCAAAACCTGTTTGACGGTTTTGCACTTCAGCCCGGAGCAGATCTGAATATCGGTTCTATCTCTTTAGGGTTCTGGGGAAGCTATGGTGTGGATCCGTGTAACTTAAATGAAGCTGATATTACTGTCAGTTATGCAGTGCCAATATCAGCGGTTATGGAAATGAGCCTGGGTTACACCTTTTATACTTTTCCGGAACCTGTGTATGGTGATTCACATGAAGCATTTGCAGGACTCTCATTCGCCTGTTTCCTGTCTCCGGGAATTACCTTTTACTATGACTTTGATGATGGTGACGGATTGTATACTCAGATGAGTGCATCCTATCCCTTTGTACTGGGACTGAAATTCTCCCTGGATGGATCACTGGGATTTAATGCAGGACAGTGGGGATATGACTCTTCACTCACTGTTTTCGGATTGGACTTAAGTGCAAGTATCCCTATCGGACCTGTTGAGATCACACCCTCGCTCTTTGGGCAGTTGAGTCTTGATGACCAGTATGAAAGTAACGGGTTTGTTTCACTAAGTATATTATATAATTTTTAATATATGAAATGATTGATTTCTATTTAAAATTATGTTAGTTCGTAAAGCCTAACATTGATGCCATTATTTCCGGAGCACATACAGGACATCCTGGACCTGCCGGAAGTGATCAGGATCAGAACAGGCGAGAAAGGAAAAGAAGCGATAGGCTGAAATAAAAAGGGCTCTGATTCTCATCCAAAGATCAGAGCCCTTTTTTATTATTACTGACTTTATTCTATTTAATTAAAAGATCATCGAAAGGCTTAACGATACTCCTCCGAACAGATCCTGCTCCTGAGATTCATAGATCCTTTCATTGTTCTCTCCCGGCATCGGAAGAGCATAATCCACTTCCTCTTTTAAAGATTTCATTGTGCTTTTCAGGGTCTGTCCCCTGATACCAAGTATCAGGACAGCCCTCTCTCCTGCCCGGAAACCGAAGAG
>JAHITG010000449.1 GCA_018817865.1 Spirochaetota bacterium | reverse complement strand
TGTTGCCCAAATAACATTTTATATAATTTTATATGTAACAAGGGGCTTTAGCCCCGCTTTAATATAAAAAAAGGCGCCCCTAAAGGGGCTTGCTACATTTTTATGCTTTGGGCAACAAACCCTCAAGATCCGATACCTTTAATAAGGAGGAATTGATGATAGTTTCCGGTGAAAAAGTTCTATTAATGGCTATCAAAATTGAAGAAGTTGGTATTGATTTTTATCATCAACTGCATGTATTTACTGGAAAAAAGAAAATATTTAATTCCATTTTAAATAAATTAATGAATGATAAAATCAAACATAAAAAAATATATCAAAAATTGTTAAAAAGCATAAAAGTGAAAAAGTCTCAATATCTTAAGTTTTCAAAAAAAGAAATAAAGCAAATTAAACTATTTGTAGAAGGAAAAATATTTAATCAGATAGAAAGGGCAAAGGCATATATTTCTGAATTGAATGATATTTCAGAGGTTTTATTATATGCACTGGGATTTGAGCTGGATTCACTTTATTTTTTTGAACAAATAGCTGATAAAATAGTGCCTGCTGAAAAATCAATTATTCAAACTATAATAAAAGAAGAAAAATCACATGTTGATCAAATAATTCTCCTGCGAACAGCGGTCAGATCTGAAGAAACTAAGAAATAGAAATTACACTCTTTTATATATAAAGAATGGGGACGATGCGTTAGTGGGTATCGGGTCCTTACTTCTTTAATTCATTGACAGTTAATTTTAAAATTCTATTATTAAGAAAAGCGTTCAAGGGGGGACAGGATGAAAATTTTAAATTTTATTGTGTTATTCTTGCTTCTTTTTTCAACAGGGTTTGTCCGTGCCGATGAACTGGACACAAAAATGGAAAAAATAGTCCAGCAATTCAATAAGGACACATCTGCTCTTTCCGTGGAGATCGTTAAAGCATCGCTTGCTGTTTTCCCTTTTGACTGTGATGAGAAACTTGCTCAAAAAAGGGTAAACCTTGCTGTTAGCGAGCTGTTGACGAAACACCTGATCCAGTCTTCTGATTTCAAACTTGTTGAAAGAACCCATCTTGATAAAATTCTCAAAGAACAGGAACTGGGCCTTACAGGTGCTATTGATACGCCCACCGCTGCTAAAGTGGGAAAGCTGATCGGCGCCAAGCTGGTAGCGCTCGGAAGTATTTCCAGGGTCGGGGATTACTACCAGATAAGTTCCCGGCTGGTGGATGTCGAATCTTCCGAGATCATATCTGTTTCTATAGTGGAAGTGTCAGTTGAAGTCTTTGACCAGAAAGCTTCCCGGTACCTTGTCAAGGTGCCTGAATATCAGACTCTGGGCATTTATCTGGCTTTCCAGCTGTTTCCTGCCAGCGTAACAGAATTGCCGTCCAGAACATTTTTTAATAGTCTTATTGTGACTCCTGATAATAATTCTGTTCTTTTTGAAGGTCTGGGATTGGGCTTGCGATACTGGTTTCTCCGGAAATTAATGATCGATATTGCTTATTTCCCTGTTACTGCATTTGTCGGTGATGATGCCTTTTCCAGTGATAGCGGGTCGAGTGAATTGTTTGCTGTTTCAGGTGCTACCAATTTAGACGGGAGCGAGCATAAGAAAACTCTCAGCGGGAGCAGCTTTAAATTGTCCCTGAACTGGTATCACAGTATCTCCAAGACCTTTAAAATGTATGCGGGTATCGGGGCCAACATATGTCAATTAAATTACGGCTCAGAGGAAGAAATGAACACTATCTCGGGCACAGCCAATGGCCAGAATTTTATGATCCACATGCAGTCCTTAAACGAACTGAGTCCCCAGGTCCTGGGATTTTGCAGGTTAGGCCTGGAGTGGAAGCTGCAGACCAGACTTGGTTGGGCTCTTTTTATGAATATTAATACTCCAAAAAAATTTCCCTGTAAAGTCACGGTAAAAAAATATAATAGCAACTGGATGAATGTTATCAGTGAGGAAGAGATGTTGGTCAGAGAGGTCATTTTTCCGCTGGTCACACTTGAGACCACAATTTCCTTCTATTTTTAGCAAGTAAAAACACGAGAATAAAAGTACCCGGTCTTTAGATTTTTGGTGAAAAGGACGGTGATCAGATCTTATCGCCAACAGCTTCTTTATATTGCTCCCAGAAAAGCAACAGGTTCTTTTTTGTGATCATATTCAATTCTTCGGGTTTTAAAATGAATGGACGCAGGTCATTTTTGATCTTTTTTTCATCCATTTTTTTGATCCTGTTCTCTAATTTACTGAAAACTTCTTTTGAATTTTGATAGGTGTCCCGGGGATCTGTCTGCTTCACGGCATTCTTGAACAGATCAAATTTCGGTACGATCTTTTTATTCAGGAAAAACATAAGGTCGTAATAATCCCTCCCTTTTATATAGACCCGGTAAAGGAGGGCATGCAGTTTTAATGCAAATAATGATTCCAGAGTAAAATAATTGATCAGGAAGTAAAATCGATCGCTGTATATGAATTCTTTGATATCTGCCCCTTTAGGAGGATTCGTATCGACATCCAGTTTAACGGACAGTTTCTGGCCCTTCTGAAAAGAAAGATGTAAAGGATAAAGCAGATCATTGAATTTGATAAATGCGCTGTTCACTGTTGTATCTTTACTCTTGCCGAAGGTAAAGTCAAATCCATATTTATTTAATCCCCGGTTGATCGACTCCAGTAATTTTTCAAAATTGTATGCCTTTTTATCTGTCAGGCTGAAATCCAGGTCTTCGGAAAACCGATTTATCTTCTGAGTTATGCGCAAGGCGGTTCCGCCGGTAAAAGTAATATTTTTTTTATATCCTGAATCCGAAATGACCTTCAAGATCACAAGCTGTAAATATTCACGCAAATGATTGAGCCTCTGATTTTCAGGGATGTCCTTTAAATAATCTTTAATATCATCGATCATATTATCTCCCTTCCCGGATTAATTCGGTTAATGCCGGTAAAAAATTGATTATCTTTTTCTCGTTCATTCTACTGCTGAAATCTTTCAGAACCCCGGGGTCCAGTAAATCCCAGTTCTGGAATCTGTAATTTTCGGACAATTCCTGTTTGATATCTTTAACATTTACGGAAATATTGAAATAGATAAAATCCAGTACGCATTTTTCGGGTGTGCCCAGGAAAAAATTATGACCATCAGGAGACCGGTATTGTTTAAACCCGAAGAACAAATCCTTTTTAATTGAACGGTAGGTAAAGACGCCATATTGATTTTTGAATTCGTTTGTTTTATTTGTTGTAACCGAAGTGAACATATTGACGGCTTCAGGGATGAGCTGGTAATGACTCAAGGCGAATTCGAGGCTCACATAGGAAGGGCTGTATAATTCATTTGCCAGCATATAGGAGGAAAGATCGGCCTGTCTGTCCATTTCATTTAATGTATATAATCCCTTTTTCAGCCTGATGATCTTCCCTTTTTTAGTCCACTGGCTTAATTGCAGTTTTAATGTTTTATCTAAAGGTACAATTCCTGCCAGGTCTTTTGCCGAAAAGAAAGGTCTGTTCATGACCATTTGTCTAAAATCTGAGTAATTCATATTATTTCCGATAGTTATATTATATTATAACTATCGGAAATTGATTGTCAAGTATTTAATTGTTTTTAAAGAACCGGGACAGGTACAATACTTCTATAAAAGCCGTTTTAATCTGACTGCTTGAATATCCGGTCTTTTCTGATCCACAACAGGCATGCACCGGCAGTAAGCGTGTTGGTAACGGCAGCTGCAATAAAGACGCCTTTATATCCGAACAATTCTCCACCTATGTACGCCAGGGGGATATACAAAACAAACATCCTTAAAAGAGAGAGCGTTACTGACTTGAACGGTTTGTTGAGAACATTGAAGATATTTGTGGAAAGTATAAAGATCCCTCTGAATCCGAAACTGAAGGCGACAATGTACAGGTATGCTTTTATACCGTTTATGACATCCGGACTTTTGTTAAAGAGCCGGCTGACCACAGGAGCAAGAAATATAAAGAGTATTGTCAGAAAGAGCCCCC
>JAHITG010000448.1 GCA_018817865.1 Spirochaetota bacterium | reverse complement strand
GCCTGCCTTATGGAAAGCCTCGGCCAGGCCCAGGCCGATACCGCTGCTGCCTCCGGTTATTAGAACTGTCCGTTCGGATAGTTTCATGGCATACACTCCTTGATCTGAATTTTATAACAAACATGAAATCTCCAACCCTTTATGGCGAAAAAAAACTTCTGTTCTTGATATATGACAAAGTACCGGGACGGAATAGAATTTTAAGTTTCAAGAAAAGATCAATCCGTGGATCTCTTTGTCGCCTCTCTTTTTTACTACATCCACCCTTGCATTTAATTTCATGCCTGTTTCTGGTCTTTCGATCGATAACCGTCCGCTTGCCCTGATCTTGTTCTGAAATTCCACAATGCCGAACAGAAGGTACGGCACTTCATACCCTTCGGGCAAAGCATATACTTTTGTCCAGGATAAGAGGGTGCATTCTCCCTGCAGGGGTATTTTCTCCCATTCGGAAAAATAGACATTGGACGGGTCCCTTCTTGTATTGCATTTATCGCAGATCATGGGTGCAGGATAATGGACCTTTTTACAGGAGGGGCACCTGAAAGCAAAGACCTGCTCTTCTTTCTCTTCGTATAATTTATATATATCCGGATCGAACATAGACTTACTCCTTTGTACATATTGTCGTGACTACATTGTTCCCGAAACCGCCGAAATTGACAGCCATGCCGGTTTTCGGGTTTTTCACCTGCCTTCCTTTTTCCGCTTCTCCCCTCAACTGCTTCACCAGTTCAAAGATCTGGGAAACGCCTGTGGCTCCCAGCGGGTGTCCTTTTGATTTCAGACCGCCTGAAGGATTAATAGGCAGTGACCCGTTGATATTTGTTATACCTTTTACAACGGCCTCCCTGGCTTTTCCTCTTTTAAAAAATCCGACTTCCTCGCTGATAGCCAGCTCCAGGATGATAAAAGCATCATGGAGCTCTGCAAAAGAGATATCATCCGGCTTAAGTCCGGCCATCTTATAAGAGCGCTCAGCGCTGATCCTGACCGCATCCAGGATAAGGGGGTCCTTCCTGTTATGCACACAGTGCGTGTCCGTGGCCGAACCGATACCCGCAATGGTGACCGGTTCTTTCTTGAAATATTTCATTTTTGAAGAGTCAGCCGCACAGAGGATCAATGAGGCAGCCCCGTCAGAAACAGGGCACATGCCGTAAAGCCTGAGCGGCTCCGCAATAAAAGGATTGACCACAGAAGCATGAGGTCCCTCATTAATAGCTTCCATGGTACAGGAGAGTTTTACATGCGCAAAAGGATTTTTATTGCCGTTTTCATGGTCCTTGACCGCCACCATGGCCAGCTCTTTCTCTGTTAAACCGTATCGTTCCATATACATCCGGGTGAACATTCCGCCGAACGCGGGCAAGGACAGTCCGTACCTGTATTCTGCTTCCGGGTGGAGCAGGGAAGCGACAAAGTCGGTTGCCTCCCATCCTGTCACATCCCTCATCAGCTCTCCGCCGGTCACCAGCACAACATCAGCCAGCCCGCCGGCAATAACCGCGTATCCCATCTTTACGGCGCTGGCTCCGCTGGCCGGCCCGTTCTCGACCAGCTCTGCCATGGCCGGCTCCATTTTTATCCTGCTGACCAGGGAGGAGGCGATCCCGGACTGATGGCTCAACATCCCCGCGCCCATGTTACCCACGATCACCTGTTCCACCAGGTCTCTTTTATCTAAAATACCTGCATCCTCCAGAGCATTCAGAGAGGCAAAGCTCATAATATCCACAAGGTCATACTCGCTGAGGTTCCCGAACATAGTATGCCCGATCCCGACTATCTGAACAGTTCTCATTTTTTACTCCTCCTGAAACCGGGGATCTGCACATATTCTTCAGGCAGTTTCAGCGTGTCCGCTGTGGAGAGAAGTTTGGAATCGACCGGTCTTGTGCCTGTAACCTTCTGGTCCTTGACCTTATCATATAATTTTTTGGTCAGCGCATAGGTGGGGACACCACCCAGCTCGTGATAGACCTTGGGGAATTTATCTCCCCTGTTCTCAAGGCTGTATTCGATCATCCAGCGCCGGAACCCGATAGGGCTCTCCGCCACGATCCAGACTTCACTCTGTTTTAAATACTCCAGGTGGTACTCCATTTTAGCGGCAAAGAGATGCGCCCCTATGCGCAAGCCTCTTCGTACGGCCAGGGTATGATAGCTCATACCGATGTCCTTGTCAACCAGCCGGCCGTTTACAATGCCCACTATCTCTCCGTCGATGGTCCCGGCAAGCACGTATTCGTTGGCCACCCGGTACCGGTACCATCCAAGGATCTCCGCATACATCCGCGCAGCCACGATATCATAAAAATCTTTTGTAGCTCCTATCAGGGGGATGATCGCCCCCAGAAGCACGGAAACATCCTTGTGCGTGCACTGCCTGACCACCATTTTGTCACCGCTGGCCACGGTTATATATTTAGCCGGATAATCCTTCAATTCCAGAAGAGGAGGCCGTAATTTTTTTTCAAGTTCTTCTTTACCCATGATATTCTCCTTGTGATAATTTATTTAATTTTATATAGTCTATCTTTCGGTCATTCCAGAGAACCAGGCTGATGTAAAATTTATATGTGTGCTACCGTAAAATGTAGCAAGGGCCTTTAGGCCCGTCTATGGAATAATAATAGTTTATTCTAAGCGGGGCTAAAGCCCCTTAGTACATAAACTTTTAATTTTACAACAGTATGAAACTTACTGATCCTTGTTTCATTCGACAACCTTCTTTATTTCCCGCCACAGCCAGGGCCACCTTTTCCGCTGTAAGGGGCATGGACCTGATGCGGATCCCCAGGCCGTCCTCAATGGCATTGGCAATCATGGGGGCGATGGGGATCATGGGATGTTCCCCGATGCCTCTTGCTCCGAACGGGCCGTCAGGCTGTGCAACCTCAATGATGATGGGTACGATCTCTTCCGGGGTCTCCATAAAAGTCGGTATCTTATAATCAGTAAAATTAGGATTCAGTAGCTTCCCTTTATTATCAAATCTCATATCTTCATACAGGGCCGTGGCCGCTCCCTGGAGGATACCTCCGGATATCTGTGCCCTTACAAGGTCCGGGTTTATGGCTTTGCCTGCGTCCAGGGCTTCCGCCACTTTTAATATGCGCATCTTTCCGGACTCTTTGTCGATCTCCAGTATCACCCCGGCTGCGCCCACCGTATAATGGACATGGGGATGACCGCCCTGACTGGTTTCCGGATCACTTACAGTAGAGGCGAACTCAGGCATGAACATTCCCCGGCCGAGCACAGGACCGCCTTTAAAAGTTCCGTCTTTAGCCATGATCCCGCTGATAATAAAATCTTTAAGAGGTAATTTAAAATCAGGTTTCGTACGGCATTTTACCTGTTCTTCTTCCAGGTAAAGGTCCTCTTTTTTTAAATGATGAGTCCTTTCGATCAATTCAAAGATCTGTCTCCGGGCATCTTCCGCTGCCATCTTTACGGCATTCCCGCATCCCCATGTGATATGCGAAGCCACTGTCTGCCACTCATAGGGATTTCGATCTGTATCAGGTGTTTCAACACGTATCTTCGAAGGCGAAACAGAGAGAATCTCACCTGCGATCTGAGCGATCACCGTTAAGAGTCCCTGTCCAATCTCCATGGCAGAGATCATGATATTGATACTTGCATCCTCATTGAATTTCAGATAGGCACAGGAAGAAGCATTGGGCGGCATGGCCGGGGCCTTCCAGCAGAGGGCCATGCCTTTGCCGATAACCTTATCAGGATCCTTTGATCTCTCCTTTTTCCCCCATCTGATCTCTTTAGCCACCCTGTCAATAGCTTCAATTAATCCGTTCGGGTTCATCTCTGCTCCGTATACAAGTTTATCACCGGCCTTGATGGCATTCTTTTTCCTGAACAGGACCGGATCAATACCCAGTTTGGCAGCCACCCTGTTTATATGGGATTCCAGGCCGAAGAGCATCTCTGAATACCCGAATCCCCTGTAAGGCCCTCCCGGGGGCAGATTGGTATACATGCAGATAGAATCGATCTTTACATGATGGATCCTGTACGGCCCCGTAGAAGAGAGGCCCGTTGCATTGACAACATTAGCCCCGTATTCGACATAGGCACCGGCATCCCAGATCAGCTCATTATCCAGAGCCGTAATGGTGCCGTCTTTCTTTACACCCAGTTTGATCCTGTTATGAAGCCCCAGCCTTTGATATGTATTATAAAATTCCTGTTCACGGGACCAGAGGACTTTTACAGGACTGCCTTTCACCAGGGTTGCCAGTGCAGGAGCAAGGATCTCCATGGTAACACCTGCCTTGCCTCCGAATCCGCCGCCCACATAGGGTGTTATCACCCTGACATCCTTATGGGTGATCCCGAGAGGGGCCAGTGCCTCGGCAAACAGGTTCCTCTGCGTGTAGGGGGACTGGGAAGCAGCCCAGACCGTTATCCTTCCGGAAAGGTCATACAGGCCTACTGCCCCGTGGACCTCAAGGGCACAGTGGGAATACCGCGGTACCCGGTATGTATCCTCAAAAACAAGATCAGCCTCTGCAAAACCTTTGTTTGTATCTCCCTTACGGATCTTGCGCCAGTGAGCGATATTGGTATCTCCTTTAGGGAAGAACCAGGGAACATGGGGATATCCCCCTAAGTCAGGATGAATGAGTATTGCTTTCTTTTCTAAAGCCTCTACAGGTGAAAAGATCGGCTTTAAAGGTTTGTATTGAACATCTACAAGTTTAACGGCCTTCATGGCTGTCTTCGGGTCCCTTGCAATAACAGCAGCCACCTGCTCACCCACGAACCGGACCCTCTCCTGGGCCAGTATATACCTGTCTTTCATATATAAGCCGAATTTATAGGGAAGATCCTTTCCCGTAACCACTTTAACCACACCCGGTAGTTTCAGGGCCCGGGAGACATCGATCTTCTTTATCAGGGCATGAGCATGAGGGCTCTCCACAACAGCGGCAAAGAGGAGATCAGGTCCGAAATTGATATCATCAATGAAAGTAGCTGCTCCTGATATCTTATCAAGCTCATCTATTCTGGTTTCCGGTTTACCGACAAATTTTAATTTTTCCATGATAGAGCCTCCACCTTTATTCTCCCTATGAGGGATCCGTGATCGCCCTGATAATAGAAGTATAACCCGTACACCGACACAGGTTTCCTGCCAGAGCTTCTTTTACTTCTTCTGCATCCGGCCTCGGGTTTTTTTTTAAAAGCTCGACAGCAGAGATGATCACGCCCGGTGAACAGAAACCGCACTGAAATGAGTTGAATTTCAGAAATTTTTTCTTTAATCTTTCGATCTCTTTTCCCTTCAGTCCTTCCAGGGTGATAATATCCTGGTCATCCGCTTCCACGGCAAGGACAAGACAGCTTCTCACACTTTTCCCGTTTATTAAAATTGTACAGGCTCCGCAGTCCCCTCTGTCACACCCGCATTTCGGGCTTTTAATCCCGATCTTATCACGAAGGACATTGAGAAGAATATCACCAGTCTCTACTTCTACAGACCTCTTCTCATTGTTTAAAGTGAAATTTATAACCTGCTTCATACTATCCTCCTAAAATATTAGCACCCAGCTTCAGTCCTTCCCGGCCGTTCAACCGATCTCTGGTTATCTTCAATCCTCTTTTTAACATTACCTGTGCCATATGAATCCTGTATTCCTTTGTGGCTCTGATATCCGTTATAGGGGAGATCGTCTCCGAAACAAGCTTTAAGGCTTTTTCGATTGCTGTATCACTCAAAGGTTTCCCCTTTAAAAGGGATTCGATC
>JAHITG010000447.1 GCA_018817865.1 Spirochaetota bacterium | reverse complement strand
TTGCCGATATCTTTATTGCCACCAACTATTTTACAAAAGTGACCAATATCACCAGCAGTGTCGTGGGAACTGTGGGTGTTACCAATTTCAACAGTGAACGGATCCTGATCGACTATACCAGGGCCGGCACCAACCTTCAGCCCGGCCAGCTGGATATTGTTACGATCACCATGATCGACAAATATATCAATTATGCGGTACCTGCTAATGCCCTGATCACATCGAAGGTACGTAATGCCACCAAAACAAATAATACAACGGATTATTCTCCCAAGGACAGAAAAGTATACTTTGTTCCGCAGGAAGCACGGGCTGAATGCTGGACAGTGAATGAAAGCTTTTTATCTGAAAATTCTTCGTTTACGCTATTCTATGCCATATCCAATAAAGGATCAACATACAACAAGGTGGGCAATGCCAGGATCTATTTCACCAATACATTCATCAGCATCCCGGTGGGAAATGTTACAAACGATTTCCCCGGCTCAACCATTTCCCTCCTGGCCGGCCCCATCATTGATATCGATTATTCATCAGTCAATTTTGACGGCAAAATGAAAGATGTTATTAAGATCGTTGGAAATTATTCAGCCGTGGGTGCTGAAAACACATATAACATTCAATCTCGCATAACTGTAAATACATCAATCCTGGTTCCTGTCAATGTAAGGACGAACAATAATGTAACGGTCCATTTTGAGATCCCCCGGCCTTCTGCCGATACGTATATCAATCCCAATATCGTCTTTACCACCTCATCGCAGGAAGTAAATTATCTCTTCTATTATATAACTAATACCGGTTTTGGCGGGAACAACATAAAACGCGCTGAGATCATTGTACCGGACCTCTACCTTGGCAAAGTCACTATTGTCTCCAGTGCTCATATAAATGCTGATGCGACTTCCATTACCAATAAAAACGGCATACTGATAGCCAGTTATGTGGCTGATTCATCCAACCTGATCACTACGGGAGGAAAAGATACCATCACACTGGCCCTCACTAATACCGCATCCGCAATTTCCAATGTCACATTTGACTGCCGGGTCTATAACTTTGAAAAGAATAAATTGACAGACACCAAGTCCGGTTTTTCAAAAATTGTGAGCATTGTAGACCAGGCAACAAAACTGATCACACCCAATACCAACTTTACAACGGATGTGACCAATGAATACAGGGTGAAACTGGCAAATGGCACCATTCCCGGTGTGGGAAGGAATATCTACCGGGCAAGGCTTACAATTAATACACAGATCTACCTTACCGCCCCTGTCATCTCGATCGACCATTATGCTGCTGCCATGGTAAAGAACACCAATACAGGAGGTATCCAGTACCGGTGGATCGATTATTCGGCTAACCCGCTGATATCGGGCAATGTGGATGATTTTAAACTGACATTAGTGGATAAAGTACTGAATACAAACAGCATGATCTGGAATATAGAAGTGGATTATAATGACGGGTACGGTTTCCGTTCCACAAGGCCGAAGACCAATGGAGGTGCCAACCTTGCATTTGTCATACCGAATGTGGAAGGATCAGCCTCTATTTCACCGGCCAACATTGCAGTAGCCAATTCCATAACACCGATCCAGTACAGCATTAATAATACAGGTGATCCGGGAAATGATATCCTGCTCACCAGGATCCTTATCCCCAATCCCGACTCGATCTTTACCAACATAGAAACGGCCACTGTCTCGAACACCCTGGGCCTGACCAACATCACTTTCTCCACGATAGGAGGAAGCGGGCATATCAAGAGGATCATCCTCAACTATGCTGCAGAAGGTAAAAAACTTACTGCCGGAACATCGGATGTAATCTATTTCAACATCTATGATTCAGTGGTCTCAGGCGGGCCTACCAAATACCAGTTCTCCTGTGATGCAGCCAATACCATGGATACCAATTTTTCGGCTTCGACCACAAAGATCGGACTGACAGAATCAATTGTGGATGCGCAGAAGGTCCAGTTCAGTGATGCCAATTTTGATTCCTATGCCTATATCTTATCCCATTCACCGCTCAATCCCGTTGACACGACCACCTCAACCAACATCTATACATACTACATCTACAACTCATCATTAACAGCAGCGGACAGGATCAACCAGGTAAGGATCAGCATCCCGACCAATTTTTTCATTACCAACGGGATCCAGATCTCAAGCACGACCAATCCCGTGATCACGCGCTCAGCCGACAAGATCCTTTTAAATTACAATGCCGGCCTGCCCCCATCACCTATCCAGAAAGGGACCAGTGATACGATCACCATCCGTATGATAGATAAGGTCTTTGTCGGGAATGTAACAGGAGTTACGCTGGGTATCGAGGCCCTCTTTGACACCTCAACACCGAATTTCATCCCCTGTGACGAACCGGGCGGGAACCAGTTCCAGTCCCTGACATTCAAAATGCCTCCGGCAGTTGCACAGGCAAGTATTTCTCCCAATTATACCCTCACTGTGAATTCAAGGAATACGCATTCCCTGATCGTCACCAATAAAGGTACGGGAAGCAACAAGATATTCAAGACGATCGTTACGGTCAATAATGCGATCGTCACCAATATATATAATGTTCAGTCAAGCTTAATGACTACCGGTGCTGCGAACCTGAAACCGTCAGGACTGCATACAAACAGCCCGTATGCCGGCTTGAATGTATCCAGTTTTACCCTCTATTATAACCTGGGCGGAACGGTCCTCAATCCGAATGCACGGGATACCATCACTTTTACTGCCGTGGATAACCATACAAACAACCTTTCTGACACCAACGTCCTTTACACCTGTATAGTGGCCAATGAATCGAATATAACCAGCACTAACTTCTATGCTACCACCATACCCGCGGGAAGAAGAATGGATGTGGATTTCAAGCACTATCCCGGTTATCCCTATGCAAACAATAATGTAGAAGCAGGATTCGTGGATTCAGAACCAACCTTCACTACCAATGCCGTTGGTAATTATATTTACCGTATCAAGAATAATGGCCCGTCCGGCAACAATATCGAATGGGCTGTGATCACTATTCCCAATACGGTATTCACCGATTTCTATAACATCAGCAGTTCCCGAATAGGCTCAGCCTTTATCCAGAGCAATACCTCCTCGATCACGCTCTACTATGCCAGAGCCGGAAATGTGATCACACCGGGAAATTACGATGATATCTCTTTTATCGCTGTTCATAATATATCATCAAACACAAATGTCGATGTCAGTGTGGAATTCCCAAGTGTTGTTCATTACCAGACTAATGGGACACCTTTTCAAACAGAGAATTTGAATGGAGCACCATTAGTTCAATATGTAACAATACGAAAAGATGAAGCCAGCAGGGCATTCTCATATATCCATAGTATTGTCAAGATGATAAACGGGTACCCGGCTGAAGTCTCAGTAGGCACTCAAGCTGTCACCTATACCATGGACACCAATATTGTATTAAGATACAAGATCGTGAACCAGTCCGCTTCCAAATATCTCGAGTATGCAGATATTATTTTCAACATGAACATCACCAATACCTGGTACCATGTGGTCAGGGCCAATGCCTATAATCCTAAAGGAACCATCGCGCCTGTTGCTACCAATGTTTTAAGAGCCCATTTTACAACAGTACTTAAAAGTATTAATTTAGCAGCTACAGAAGATGAACGGGAAGCGATCATCGATATTCCTATAATATATAGCCTGGCCAGTGAAACAAATATATATATTTCAGGAAAATATGGACTTGATGGAGCTACTCCTGATATACCCACCACTTATGATGCGAACACGCGGACCCAGAAACTGCAGTTCAGAACTACCTCGTTCGGAAGATTCGTGGGAAGGACATTCCCGCCTGATCTGACCGTGACCAAGCAGGTTGTCACTACTGCCGGGAACGAGCAAAAATCGGTCTTTAACCAGACCATTCCCCAGATCTACTCGGATACCAACGGTGTCTTTATACTGGATTTCATACCCGCGGGAACATTCAACCTGAAGCTCTTGAGTGAATTCCCGACCACTACCATAAATAATTTACCGATCACAGGAGGAGTGAACACAACCTACTTTAATTATCCTGAGCTCTTCCGTGATTTCTACGTACTTTCATATATCAGTTCCTTCAGTAATTTTGTTGAAGGGCTTAATGTGGCCGGCCTTTATGACTCAACAGCCAAATCCTATACACTGGATAACCGATCTGTTTATTACTATACACTCCAGAACCGGTATACCAACAGGAGCATCACCAATGTGACCATCAATTTCACCGGTCCCATCGCAGGAACCTGGTTTACCCTTTTAACCAATGACATTGTTACGAAAGGTATGATCACAAATATTTCCGAATCCAACTTCCATATTTACTATAATCCACCCCTCTCAGGCACAGGAGCATCTGCATTGGATCTGATAACCCTGCCTATCAATTACAGCACGGCCATTGCACAGAATCTCAGGATCAATGCATCCTATAACCCCAGCGGCACTCTCGATCCATACAGCGTAGCGGATGACAACACCCAGCTGATCTCATACAGCGTCCCGACATTCGGAAGGATCATCGGGAAGCTCTATCCGCCAAAACTGGTGAATTCCGTGAACAAGATAGTGGCCACAGCCCAGGGTGGAACCATTACAACTACCATAGACGCCTACCACTGCACTACCAACGGTGTCTTTGTCATTGATAATGCACCCACGGGAACATACAATTTGAAATTCGTAACGGATGAGGCGCTCTCCTACACGGTGAACGGATTTACCATTTCAGCGATCAACCACACCTATATATCCGACCCAAGGCTTCTGATCGACCTGAAATTCGCTGTGAACCCGGAAGAGCCCGGAGTCCAGAGAATTGATATCAATGATGCCTATTATACCAACACAGCCCTGATCATTCCCAGCGGAAGCAGTCTGGATATCGGATTCCGGTTCAATATTCGAGCAACCTACCTGACTGACCTGGAAAAAGCCGAAGTCTCTTTGGGACGAGGTGCCATTATTCAGGCCACCTCCGGTATCGACAGCCTGGTAGGATTTGACTTTGATATCGAAGACCTCTCAGGAGAGGATATGGCTTCCGGAGTCTCATTGAAATCCGAGTGCCAGCTCATGATACAGTATGACAAACGCACCTTCCCCACCGGCTGGAGTGAGGACAACCTGGCGATCTTTTACTGGGACGAAAAAGTGAACAGGTGGTATAAGATGGGTGGTATAGTGGACAAGACAAAATCGATAGTTACCGTGAATCTCCGCTATCTCCACAGACGGTATGCTGTTATGTCGATTGATGGAGGCCAGTCTGAAGATATCGATGTTAATGTTGACAACAATCCGTTCACGCCAGACTCATCTGACCCGGATTATAATCACACGATCATTAACTTCCGGCTGAAAGAACCTGCCACAACCCTTGAGCTGAAGATCTTCAACATGAAGGGTGAAGAGGTCATAGGGTATCAGCTGGATGGCAGTTATCTGAACGGGCAGCAGTCATGGAACGGAATTGATAAATACGGAAGATCCGCAGACAGTGGTATCTATATTTTCCAGATCATTGCGGATGATTCCAAAATATATACAGGATCGATCTTACTTGTAAAATAGCACTTGATCAGATCAGGATCCGATGAAAAAATTTAATTGAAGAAAGGATGCAGATATGAAAAAATTATTAATTCTTTTAATGCTTTTAGTCTATTCCTCATTCCTCCATGCAGCTTTTGAAGATGTAGGAAAAGCGGCTCGGGCAAAAGGAATGGCGAACGCCTTTTACGGTGAACCGGCCGGTGTATCCAGTATATACTACAATCCTGCCGGGACTGCCTTCTCAAAAAGCATAGAAATAATGGGAAATATGGGACTCCCCTATACCGGGTTCAGTACGATCGAACTGAGTACCTTTAACGGGGCCATTCTGTTTCCCTTTACACACCATTTTAAAGTGGAAGCTGTCTTTGAGAATGCCGTCATAGGCGGAGCATTTAATGATCTCTCCTTTTTTTATGAAAATTCAAAGGATTTTGATGATGACCAGATCGATTATTACGAGCGTGTCATCAAGATAAATTACGCCAAAGATTTCCTGGATATGATGGGAAGGGGGACCCGGTTCGCTATCGGTTTGAACTTTAACCTCTATTCAAGGGGCCTGGGAGCTAATATCGATACGGAAGCCAACAGCTCCTACTTCAGCAGCGGTCTGGATACGAGCGGGATGGGCCTGGACTTAGGGTTTATGTTCTTCCTGAACATGAACATGATCCTGGGTGTAGCTATAGATAATATCCTGGAACCGAATGTGGCGTTTAACAAAGATATTTCCGAACAGCCGGTCCACCGCACCACCAAGCTGGGACTTTCCTGGCGCTTAACAAAATTGGCTTTTTTCAAGTATCCCACCATTGCCGGCGGGGTCTCATTCGAAGACCTGAAAGAAGATGTCTGGGAATACCGCCTGGGATTCCAGTTCTGGACCTTTGAGAAGGTCCTGGCCTTCCGGTTCGGCTATGAGACCAGTGATGAAGGAATGAACAGCCTGGCCGTAGGGTTGACCGGTAATCCGAAGTTGAGCCCTTCACAGGGCATTGAAGTCAGTTATGCCTTTAACCTTCCCTTAGCCTCCATACGGGGTTCTTCCGGAACACATACTTTCTCCCTGACATGGCGCTACAACCGTCCCGAATACCAGTTTGAATTTGACCAGCGGAAACGGCAGTCCATGATCAAAAAATACGAAGAGGAGACAGCAAAAGAAGACCAGGAAGAGAAAGCGAGGATCCAGAGAGAATTTGACGAAGAGTTGAGACGAGAGGAAGCTGAGAAAAAGAAATAAAAAAAAGAGGGATCTGGTTTTGAAGATGTTTTATATCAGGCATTAGGCCTTGAAATCAAGATTAAATTGGGGTCAGACCTTGAGAATATATGAAATTGGGGTCAGACCTTGAAATGTGAAAGTTGCCCTGCAACTTTCACATTTCAAGGTCTGACCCCCGAGTTTTAACTTTTTCAAGGTCTGACCCCCGAGTTTTTATTTTTTCAACGCCTGATGCCAAATTCAATACGTTTCCAAAACCAGATCCCTCTTTTTTTTATTGACAACCATTAATAATCTGCTATATTATCTTATTATTAATATGAAAACAATTGCCAACAATGATCAGTATATTATTATATTTGATGATCAGGTCATTGAAGATCTCGCATCGCTTAATAACAGTATCAAGAAGATAAAAGGTGCTGTAAAAGAGGTCCTGATGGACCTGAGGCATGTGCAGTATGCTCACTCCAGTTTTCTGGATTATATCGGTAAATGCAATATGATCCTGATCAAAAAAAATATCAAACTGAAGCTGGTTAACTGCCCCGATAATATATATTCCCTCTTTACAAAGACATTTAAAGATTCGGAAATTGAAATAAAACCAAAGGATATTTAATGTATGGACCAGAGTAAAGATAAAATGATGCAGTTCATTGCCCATTTGATGAGCAATGATAATGTCAGGAACGAGCCTATCCTGAATGCGGAACAGCTTATTATAAATTTTATATCCAAGAACCTTCCTGTCTTAAAGCAGACCCTTACGTCACCCCAGTTCTTCCCTGACTTAAGCATTGAAGACACCCTTCAGCTTCTCCTTTCTGCCCTGAGAGATAAAGTACTGGATGAAACAAAGCCTGAAATGTATAAATACATCGAAAATATAAATTTCAACGCGCTGAACAGTATCGAAGGCAGTGAAACGATCGCTCAGGAATTTTTAAAGGAAAAATTTATCCAATTTCTGGATGTCATTCTCACGCATAAAGAAGTACGGCATCATTCCAACTGTATCCTCAATATATTAAAGTACGGTATCATTGAAAAATATATAAAGGAGATCTTTGCAAGAAGGGAGTTCATGTATAACGAGCTGGTAAAAGTCCAGAAGAACAGTATTGAAGAAGTTGAATACGTTAACTATCTGAAGACACTTATGCTGATAAAAAATGCCGCTTATATCAAGGTCCCTTTTTCAGGGGCAGCTGAAACAAAAAGCCTGAATATTACGGACATTCAGAAAGTGCCGAAATTATATGATAAATTTTTCTCATTGATCGAGGATAATGTCATCAAATCCATCCCGGGCCTGAATAAAAATATAATCAGGATGGCCATGAAGGCAAACTGCAGGCAGGAGAATACAGAACTGGAAGATGCCAGCGCAAGATTCCTCTATATTATGAGTTCCCGGTTCCAGGAGTATAAACACTTTGACAAGATCGACCGGGGAGCGGAAACACCGGATAAAAGCTGGTTCAATATTGCCAAGAAGAATGCTGAATTTCAAGGATATGACAAGAGGATGATAGATGAGCTGTACAAGATCTCTGCTGATAACAGCTGGTAGGCAATAATATATTTTATGAGTCTATTTCCTATAAGGATAACAGAAGGTAGTCGCAGGCTTTAGCCTGCGTAATATAAAAAGAATGTGGATAAGCGCAAGCTACTTGTGCCCGTAGGGTGAAGCTTGCGGCTACGTTTTTTTATGGAAATATTTACCTAAGTTCGTTTTACATAAAAGGTGATCATATGAAAAGAAAAACATTTGAAAACTTCATACTTGCAGCTATTATTCTGGTCATTATCCAGACCTTCCTGGACGATTACAGCAGTTATGCCGGTTTCAATGTCTCTTTCAGGCACTTTCTTCTCTTTACCAGCGTACTGTTTGACCTGATCTTTACCATTGAATTCATCCTCAGGAGCATCTGGGCAGTCGGGGAGAAGAAGTTCAAGACCTATCTCTTCTTTCAGAGAGGCTGGGTGGACCTGCTCTCTTCCGTTCCTCTTCTCTTCTTAAACTCTTTACCCACTCTGTACTTCTTTTTAAAGGGTGACCTGGGCACGGCAACGGCTTCCATAGCGGTCCTGAATGTGCTGAAGGTGGTTAAAGCGATCCGGGTCACAAGGATACTTCGTCTCATCAGGATCCTCAAGATATTCGGTAAGATCCATAATGCAGAATCAAAGATGGCCCAGCGCCACACCCAGACCATTGCTACAACAGGCGTATTCACCATAATCATGCTTCTGATATGCTTCTCCCTGTTCAAATTCAATAAAGTGGATCGATTGATCGAAGACCGTATCGCTCATTATACTAGAGCCATCAGCAATATTGAAGATATAAATAAAACCCTGGATGTGCCCCTGCGTCCGCTGATCTTTAAAACCCTTTCCAATGATGCCCATGTCTTAAAGATGTATTATGAGGATTTCCTTGTCTTCTCTAATATTTCGGCTGATGAATTCAAGAAGTATTATGATTATGATGATTCTATTACCATTGAAAAGAAAGAATTCAAATTAACCATTTCAGTTAGTGACATTAACAGGATCACAGCCGGTATCAACCTGCAGAATTTCATTATAATCGTCTTTCTTATCCTGGCCTACATGATGCTTTATACTAAGCATTTTGTCCAGACTGTCAGCGATATTGTCCATATTATCAGACGCGGCTTTTCGGAGAAGGATTACAACTTGCAGATAAAGATCGACGAGAATTACAAAGACGATGAGATCTCCAAGCTGGCAGAAGAGTATAATGAAACCTACCTGCCTGAAAAACTGAAGAAAATCGAAGAGGATAAAACGAAAAAGTCCACTACACTATCCATGAATGACCTGATGGATTTCGGGAAGAAGAAATAATCTGCTCTTAACTTAAGAAAAGTTTATAAGCCGGGTTGTTGCTGTCCTTAAAAAAGCGGTATCCTGACTCCTTCAAGAACATCTTCAAATTATTTTTATCTTGTGGAGGCACCTGCAGTCCCATCAGAACACGCCCGTAAGCAGCACCGTGATTCCGGTAATGAAATAATGAAATATTCCACCTTGTCCCCATGGCATTTAAAAACTGAAATATGGCTCCCGGTCTTTCGGGAAATTCGAACCGGTACAGGCTTTCATTCTGGATCCCGGTGGTCCGGCCCCCGACCATATACCGGATATGTACTTTTGAAAGCTCATTATCTGTCAGATCAACCACTTTATACCCTTTCTTTGTAAGGTTTATAATAATACCATTAAGGCCCTCACACCCCGGATCAAGCTGGACTCCAACAAAAATATGCGCCTCAACCGGATCGGAATACCGGTAATTGAACTCCGTAATATTATGGTTGCCAAGGTCCTCACAGAATTTTCTAAAACTGCCTGACTCTTCTGAAATGGTGACACCCAGTATTGCTTCCCGTTTTTCACCTAATTCTGAACGCTCAGCAATATGACGAAGCCGGTCAAAATTTACATTTGCTCCGCTGTTGATCGCCAGTAAAGTTTTGTCCGTAAATTTATTCCTCTCTACATACTTCTTTAATCCTGCCAGGGCCAGCGCACCGGCAGGTTCTGTAATACTGCGTGTATCATCAAAAATATCCTTGATCGCAGCACAGATCTCGTCTGTAGAGACCGTTACCACGCTGTCGATCCGGGTCCTTACGATCCTGAACGGTTCCCTTCCGATCTTGGAAACTGCAACACCATCAGCAAAGATCCCGACTTTTGGAAGTTTAACCCGCCACCCCATTTTTAAAGCTGCCTGCAGGCAGGCGGATTCTTCCGCTTCAACCCCGATGATCTTAATATCCGGACGCATATATTTAACAAATACGGAAATACCTGCGATCAACCCACCCCCGCCTACCGGAACAAAAATTGCGTGCAGAGGGCCTGAATGCTGGCGAAGGATCTCCATCCCGATAGTACCCTGACCGGCTATCACATCCGGATCATCATACGGATGGATCAATACTACCTTCTTTTGCTGTGCCAATCCCCGCGCATAATTGTAAGCCTCATCATAAGTATCACCATGTAATACTACTTCTGCACCATACTCCCGAACAGACTGCACCTTGATCTCCGGAGTTGTCTTGGGCATTACGATCGTTGCATGTATACCCATCTTTTTTGCTGCTAATGCTACTCCTTGGGCATGATTTCCTGCTGAGGCAGCCATGACCCCCCGCTGCCTCTTCTTTATTGGCAGTTGAATCATTTTATTATAGGCTCCCCTCAATTTAAAAGAATATACCGGCTGAAGATCCTCCCTCTTGATCAGGATGTTATTCTTGAACCGTTTGCTTAAAAAATAAGCCTTATTTATAGGTGTCTCAATAGCTACATCATACACATTAGCCTTTAATATTCGTTTAATATAAGATATGAACATACTCTATTATCCTTTATTCATTCTAAACGGATTATTTATTGACCTGAAATGAATGAAGGCACTCTCTTTACGAAAAACAACTTTTCGATCAAAATAATCTAAATATAAGCTGATCCGTATTTTAAATACCTTTATTGCCCCCTGGTTTTTATCAATTTTTAATAATATATTTCTTTAATTTTATATTTCAATTATTTTTTATCCTGCTTTCAAATCAGCGTATATACTGCTTTTTCGTTTTGGATCATAAAAATTATAAAAAATAGAAAAAAAAATATCCAATATTATATTATAATAAATAGAGTATACTTATGACTGTTAGGGAAAAAATGTGAAGAATTTAATACCTGAAAAATATCATACTATTCTTAATACCTGCAATATAAAAAAGCTAAAAGTATCTGTGCTTTTATTTCCGGTTATTTACATCTTACTGTTTCCCGGATTATGTCACTCAGAGGAAGGTCAAAGATCCCTGAATTATCCGGATTCCGCATATGCCATGATCGGGGGCGGTAAGGAGTTTTCTTATTTCATTGCCCCGAAAGAAGCAAGAGCCAGCACCTTCCTGTTCCTCAAGCTTCCTGTGATCAGCAACTTTGGTATAGAAGCGGTTTATGCCTATTATTTTAAACCCGCGGCCGAGTATTCGATCGGGACCAATCAATTCCTTCAAAATAGAGGTGATGAAGAATATTATGATGTACGCCTCGATCTTTTATACTATTTCCCTTTCTGCAGAAACTTCCAATTCAAACTCGGCCTGAATTATTCAAAATTTAATTCCGGCTTCTTTACCGATGACCCTTCCATCGATAATTGCGGAGATCTCTATAATATGTGTCAATATCAGCGGGAAAACTTTTTCAGTCTAAACATAGGTTTTAATCTGGACCTTCACCTTTACCGGTTTATCTATGCTGCCACAACTGTCGGATACAGGTATTTTTTCAGTGACAATACGACAAAAAAAGGCGCCTTGAATTTCGGCCTCGGGATCGGAGTAAAATTATTCTCACTGACCGGCAGTAATAAGAATGATCTTTTAATATCGGATCATAAACCGCCGTCTATTCAAAGAAGTCAAAGTTATAACAGAGAAGAAACAGTTTCCAAAGAGGATGAAGAGAAAAACAGATTAATTACGGAAGATGGTGATCCTGATAAAAAAGCATCAGAAAAGGTTGATGATAATAGAGCAGTAAAAAATAAAGAACTTGAAAAAGAGGTGCCTGAAAAAGAGAAAGCATCATCTCTCAAACCGGAAAGTGAGAAGACTAACACAGTGACAGCTGACAAACCTCTAAAACCATTATCACAAACAAATGATCGTTCAGATATTGTAAAACCGATATCTACTGAAACAAATGAGCGGATAGATACTGTACAACCGGTATTAACTGAAACGAATAAGGAAAAAATCAC
>JAHITG010000446.1 GCA_018817865.1 Spirochaetota bacterium | reverse complement strand
TTTACTCTTTTTAGAAGAAAGACGCTTTAAAATATCAATGGTAGGCACCAGCTCAATACTGAAAGACCGTTTTGTCTTGATCTTATGCTTTGAAATTCTCTTTACTTTAAAATCCGATATGGCAGCAGCCATGATCACCACAGCATCGGATGACAACTGCGACTCTAATACGGCTGTCATCTCCTGTACCGTATGTGCAGGGATAGATACTATGTTTTTCGGTATAGGTACCGTAAGCCGTCCATGAATGAGAATAACCTTATCAGAATATTTTAAAAAGGCCTTTACCAGAGCGATCCCCATTTTACCCGAAGAATGATTACCGATATAACGGACAGGATCGATCGGCTCTATTGTACCGCCGGCTGTTATTATGATCTTCCTGTTTCTGATCTTTTTTATAATATTATTTGATCTCATTTTGCAAAGCTTTAATGATCGTATCAACTTCTGACATCCTGCCGATCCCTTCATCACCGCAGGCAAGATCCCCCTTTTCAGGGCCTATGATCTTATACTTCTTATCATATTTTTTCAGCAGTTTTAAATTTTCCTGAAAGATCGGATTGTTGTACATATTGGAATTCATTGCCGGCGCAAAGAGCACCTTTCCCTTGAAAGATAAGATCAGGGTAGACAACAGGTCATCCGCAAAACCGTGAACTGTTTTGGCAATGATATTAGCCGTGGCCGGAGCAACGACCATGATATCTGATTCCTTTGATAAAGATATATGAGGCATGGCGCTTGAAAGGTTCTCTCCAAACATATCTGAAAAGACAGGATGTCCTGATAAAGTCCTGAAAGTAAGAGGAGATACAAATTCTTTTGCATGCTCTGTCATTACGACTTTGACCTGAAATCCCTTTTTCACCAGTGTCCTGACAAGTTCACAACATTTGTAGGCAGCGATACCTCCGCTGATACCCAATAAAATATTCTTCTTCATTACTTAATCACCATTACAGGGATCTTTGTATGTCTCACAACACGGTTGACCGTTCCTCCAAAAGAGAGGAAATCCTTGACCAGGCTTAAGCGTTTACCATATGAAGGAATAATGATCAACCCGGCATGCAGTTTTTTCCCTGTTGAAAGGATCTTTTTATAAGGAACCCCCTGTTCGATCAATCCCTCTACCTTATATCCTTTTTTATGAAGCGTTTTCTTATATTCTTCCATTTTTTTCACGTTCTTTTTATAAATAGGGGTGTTTTTAAAAGAGGTCTTCGCATTTTCCGGATGGGAAGCTGTCATGGCCAAAAAAAGCTCCCTATACAATGAAAGCTCAAGATTGTCAATGACATTCAAGAGTATGACTTTCTCAGGAGACAATTTCCTGATAAGATCAGTAAAACGAGAGATTTTTTGAGAAAAATCTACCGGTATAAGAATAGTTTTAAACATTTCCCTGTTTTCCTCTATTATTAAAATTCGTGTTGTATAATACCTAATTTATATAAAATTTCAACTTTATTTTAAGGTAATATATGCAGTTTATTGCAGTTGATCATTTAAGGTCTATTTGATCTGAAGGTCCGCTATCACGGCCCGGTGGTCCGTATCCTCATTGTAGTCCGAGACAAAGCAGTCCAGGATCTTAAAATCCCTGCTGGCAAAGATATAATCCACCCTTACAAGCGGAAGATAAGCCGGCCAGGTTGCACCTGATCCTTTCCCTTTCATAAAAAAACCATCATTCATTACTTTCATAAGGGGATCCATCTCATTAAAAATGGATAAGCTGTTGAAATCTCCTGCCAGGACTGAATTACGGGCTTTTTTACCAAAAAATTTTATCATACTTCTGATCTGCTCTTTTCGTACATTATAAGCCCACTTAATCCGCTTTGCAGAGAGTCCGTATCCCGGCCACCAGTATGGAGGGAGGTGAGTAGAATAAAACTTTATTTTTTTACCATTAAACAGGAATACAGACTCTACTAGAATCCTGCCGGTCCCGATCGGGATCCTTCGGGTACTTAATATTTTATGCTTTGAAAGAACTGCCGGGCCCCAGTAGATGGTTCCTGATGTGTCCGGAAACTGCATGGAATGCGGAGGTTTATTCTGCCCGTATCCAAATGTGTAATGATAACCTAGCGCTCTTGCCATCTCCTGGATCACCTGTACTCCTTTTTTTGGAACGCTCCTCCATCTTGACCTGGATCCGGGAGAAGCATAGATCGCTTCCTGAAATGATATCACATCCGGATCAAGCTCTTTGATCATTTTAATAATATTGGACGGAAGACTGACACTACTTGATAGATTAAGCGTCATAATCCGAAGCTTCTTCGCATTCCTTGCGGAAAGATCGCATATTAAAAGAAAAAAGATCAGAATTATAATATTAGCAAATCGCTTCATCTATTCCCTGTCAAAATAAAATTTATGGATTAATTGTAATATTTTAATACGGAAAGACAACTATTATTGGAGTCTGACCTCGAATTATTCTGCTTTCTTCTTTCCCTAGCCCAAGGAAACGGGTATAGTAATTTTTTCATCCTACCCCGTAAAAACGGGGATATCGGTTTTCCGGATTCCTGTTTTTTTTCTCTTCCAACAGTAAATGTAGTCATGGGTTTTTAAAAATAACACATCCATGTTATTTTTTTCTACCCAGTGAAATTGGAGATATTGATTTTCCGGTTTGTAAAATTATTGATTTTCACAGGGATGTGAAAATCAATTTTACCCTCGGAGCATTGCATGGATGCAATGCGAGAATGAGGAAAATCAATATCTCCAATTTCATCATCCCACTTTCTTCATTGTAATGATCGTTATATCATCCGCCTGAAGATCCTCTCCTCTGAATTTGGTTACTTCTGAAATAATATTTTCATTGATGGTTTTTGAATCTTTTTCTGCATTGTCCAGTAACACCTTTTTCACCCGATCTATGTTGAATTGTTCCCTTTTATCATTCATGGTCTCAAAGGTCCCATCAGTCTGGAGTAAAATAATATCACCGTTTTCCAATTTATCATCAGCAGTTTCAAATTTTGCATTTTCCATGATCCCTATGGGCACTCCTTTTCTTCCTTCCAATTCTATGATCTTATTCTCCTTTTTCTTATAAAGTACCAGATTGTTATGCCCTGCATTGGTATATTCAAAGGTTCCTTTGGCTGCGTCATATATGAGAAAGATCCCTGTTGCATACTTCTCAGCCTTTAATCTTTTGATCAGTCTTGCGCTTAAAATATCCATCAGCTCAGCCGTGTCCTTGATCTTGTCTATGACCGAGTGGAAGATGAAAGAGATAACAGACATGACAATAGCAGCAGAAGACCCATGACCAGATATATCCACGATGATGATCCCGTACCGGTCCTTGCCCATCTTCACCACATCATAATAGTCCCCTCCAATGAACTCAGCCGGAGAATAATAGGCATTAATAGAGATATCCTTGATCTCTTCTATCTTTTCAGGGAGGAAGTATTTCTGGATCTCTCCCCCGACCTGCATGTCCCTCTCCATCCTCTCTTTCACAATGGATTTCTCATACAGCCGTGCATTCTGAATGGAGACAGCAGACTGGCTGGCCAATAGTTCCAACACCTGCAGGTCATCCTTGGTAAAAAGCCCACTGACCAGGTGGCTGTCCAGGTAGATCACACCCAAAAGCTCTCCTTTTATCAATATCGGTGAACAGAGGACTGATTTTAAACCGCTGCGCACCACACTCGCGCTGGTCTTCAGCTCATGATCGGTCAAAGCATCACTGATGATCATAGGTTTCATGTCATCTTCTATGGTCTTTAATATCTTCTCACTCACCTGGAAGGTATCTGTCCCGGCACCTGTCTCCTTGATATCCCGCACGACCTTGATCTCAAGTTTATGCGGTTTCTTCTCATCTACATCCGGATAGAGGAAGAGGGCACCTCTCTCTGCGCCTACCAGTTCGATGGTACTACTCATTATCTTCTCAAGGAGCTCATCAAGGTCAAGGATCGAGGATAGGTACCG
>JAHITG010000445.1 GCA_018817865.1 Spirochaetota bacterium | reverse complement strand
ACACCGGCCTATGTTTACAGCCATGAAATTCTTCTGGATAACATGGGAGAGTATTCCAACAATTTAGGGGGCCGGTGCGGAATGTATATGAGTGAACCGTCAAAAGTGCATTTTATCAAACCATACCAGATGAAGCGCAATGGCAAAGATGATCAGGTGTTGAAGATCAAATGGATCAAGAAGGGAGATGGAGGAAAAGACAAGAAAGGAGGATGGTGCGGATATTACACGATCCTGAAAACAGGCCGGAAATATCTGGATGTTTCTTCATACAAAAGGTTAACATTCTGGGTTAAGGGTGAAAAAGGTGATGAAAATTTTGTAGTGGGTTTAGCTGACAGGTCTTTTGAGAAACGGGATGATTCGGTGAAATCAGAGTCGATCACAAAATATCTTCCTTCAAAAAAGGTCACTACCAGATGGCAGAAAGCGAGCATTCCAATAAAAGATTTTTTTCTTGAATTGAGCAGTATCTATTCTTTATCAATATGTTTTGAAAGTTTCCTGTATCCGAATAATGCTTCTAAAGGGACAATATATATAGATGAAATGAAGTTTGAAAAGTAGGATATGAGCTTTTTAATCATTCTGTTAGCATTTTATAACTGGTCCTGATGATCCTGTAGATCGATCTGTCATTTTTATATTTTCCCAGTAATTTTAAACCTTTTGCTCCCTGCAGCTGAATTATTCCCTTTGCACTATCCTGTTTGATCTTTTTATTTTTATGTTCCAGCATCTTCTGCAGGAAAGGGATCGCCTGATCATTCTTATAACTTAAGAGGGTGGAAATTAAATTTCGGATCACCTTGACCGACGGATGGTCCATTAAGAAGGCAAGGTCGTGTATATTTTTAATGTTTCCACTAGACCAGGTGATAATATCACTGACATCCTGTAAAAGACTGATAATGGTCTTTTCTTTGTCAGTATTTTTTATTTCCTTAATAAGTTTATTATATCTGTTTTTTCTTGTCTTTTGGGCATTTATTGAACCTCTTGGAATACAGGCCGGGCAAAGACAGGATTTTTTCCTCCCGTGAGATCCCGGATAGTATCGCCAGCCTGTGACCTGTGAAATATATTTAATTTTAACGATCTCTTTTTTAAGGACCTTTCGGGGAATGATCACCTGATAACCGGATGCATCTGAATCCTGCTTTATCTTTTTGATCGCTTCTCCTGCCTTCATGCTGACAGGTTCTTCCTGATAGTGATGGATCCATACTGTTTCATCAGATGCTATCTTAAAATAGATCCCCATAACAGTCCTTGCTCCTCTTCTTTTGAGCTCTCTTAACCATTGATGGGATATGAAATAGTTTTTTTCAACCGGCATACAGAATATACCGGTAATATTGTAATATGTCTTTGCCGGTTTGATCCCGGATCGTTGTATTTTTTTTATATTTTTTTCAGAACTTAGATGGACAAAGACAGGCATTATCCTTCCTCCTGGCGTATCGACTTTTACCTCTGCCGGAACATGAATTGATTATTTGTTTTTTTTATTTTCGGCCTGCTCTATTTTCTTTTGTAAGGCTTTTTGAAGAGCAGGATCTTTTGTTTCTATTTGCTCCCAGTATTGAACGGCTTTTTCGTAATTCTCTTTATAAAAATTGTCTAACCCTAAAAAATACATCTTTTCAATATTCTTTCTTTTCGATCCGTTTAATCCATTAATGATCTCCTGAATACTTTTAGTGTTCTTTCTTTCAGTGAGAATGATATCCACTCGGCGGTTTATCTGACGGCCTTTGGGAGTTTTATTGCTGGTAACCGGATTCCATTCTCCCATACCAATAGCGATCATGCGCTTCGTTTCAATTCCCTGGCCTGCCAGATACTCATAAACCGCTTGTGCTCTTTTTTTAGACAGATTATAATTATATTCTGTAGTACCTTTATTATCCGTATGACCCTCGATCCTGACAAGATGGCGGGGATGTTTGATGATGTCTATCGTGAGTTTTGACAGGATTTTTTCTGCTTTCCGTGTAAATCTAGTACTGTCAAATTTAAACAGGATATCATTCTGGATCTTGAGTTCCAGCCCTTTTTTGCTTTTCTTCAAAGCAAATTCTTCCATACGTAAAATATAATAATCATACAGGTAATTGTACCATATGGCTGACGTGCTGGATTGCAGGGTGGTCATCAAATCCTTAACCCGATGTGTTGCATAGGGAAATCCATGATCCTTTACAAACCTCTGCATATTGACCCAAAGCCTTTCGGCAGTTTTTTTAAAAACACCTGCAAATTTATGTTTGGGAAAAGCCTGGCTGAACCTGTCCAGAGCCAGGATAAGAGCAGCTGTACCTTCAATATGATAGGCTTTCTCCTGAAAGAGATTAGGCAGAATATAGGGATCTTGATAATTATTATTATAATAGTGAGCCCCGTAAAAAGAATTGCTCTTATATTCTATATTCTTTATAAAATGCTTTATTGTATATTGAAGAGCATTTGCCAGTTTTTCCTGCTGTACGTCTGTTATATCATAATAATTAATGGAAAGTCCCAGCCAGCTGGCATTACGCAGTTCTGTATGTGCACTTTGAATTTCTCCTGATCCTTTCTTTACCAGTGCAGCAGCAAAACGCTTCTCATGTTTGTCATATAATTTAGTGAATATGGCTTTTCTTAATTGATCTCTTTTTTGAACAAGTGTTTTTAAATTTTTTAATCCCAACTTGCTGAAATTGTTGATGGAATAATTTAAGACTTCAAGCATATTCACATTATGCCTGGTTACCACATTATCTGCTTGGATCCATGTTACTTTTTTGTAACCCTCTTCATTTAATATTGTATAATAATTTGTTTTTCCCTGATGTTGCTTCAAATCTTTTGTTGTCCATCCTGCTGTAAAGAGACCGTCTTTTCGCTGATGATATAACAATCCAGACAGGGCTTTTGTATAAAATGTCTTAAATTGTATTCTCTTTTTCTTTGACAATTCATTAAATATATCAGAACAGATATACTGGCCCAGCCCGCTCAAAACCCAGGCGCTTGATCCTGTCATCAGACGAACATCCTGGAATGTATCACTGACTGTATTTTGAGAAAAAAACCATCCACCAATTATTTTTTTACTGTTTTTTAAGTGAATCTGTACAGTCAGATCCAATAATGATTTTGCCATCTGATGGGCTTTGGTTCTTTTCCCATTTCGAACCGCATCTCTTAATGTCAAACCCTGGGTAAAAGCCCAGATCCTGCCGAAGATGGCCAGATATCGGCTGTCAGGATTATTGTACTCAGGCATATACTCCCGCTGTACACCCATTCTTTCAAAATATAATCTCTTGATCAATCGATCAGCGATTTTTTTATTATTGTCATTATCAGAGGAGATTAATATTTGAGAAGAACCATGCAACAATATAAATAAAAGAATGATTATTTTGAATTTCATCACTTTATTCTTGATCTTTATT
>JAHITG010000444.1 GCA_018817865.1 Spirochaetota bacterium | reverse complement strand
TTTTCCTTTAAAATATCAATGCTGTCATTTTTACTCTCTTTATACTCATTGGATTCTGAAAACAATACCCAAGTTACAGATACTGAAATAAAGAATATAAGTAAAAATAGTTTTTTTTTCATCATACTGTTAATTCCCTGTTTTTTGATGACTCGTGTCATCATATTTATAGTATAACACATTTTCCTATAAAAGTCAAGTAGATTTGTAAAAAAAACTGAATTTTTATTATAATGTGGGTATTAAAATCCATTTAAAAATAATATTAAAAACCTATGTTTTGTCAAGCAAAAAAAATCCGTAAATTTCATCCTAAAAGATGCTACGTGTCAATAAATAGTTTGACAATCTTTTATATATTTTTATATTCCATGTATGAATATCACCCGAAAATTCATTGCAGAGAAAGCAGGGGTGTCGCCTACCGCTGTATCCGATGTTCTCAACAATAATCCTATAGCCAGGATCGGAAAGGAAGCACGTAAAAGAATATTATCTACAGCAAAAAAGTATAATTACTTTCCCAACATAACGGCCCGGTCCCTGGTTATGCAGAAAACCTTTAATATTGGATTCATTAATACCATACCCATTGCCTCTTTTGTGACCTATCCGTTCAATAATGATATCTTTATCGGGCTGGAAAAAGCTATTGAAGATAACGGGTACAGTCTTGTCTTCTCCCTCTTGAAATCAGATGGCGAAATGAATTTTTCTGTCAGAAAGATGATACTGGGTAATATTGTAGATGGTATTGTCTTATACGGTCATGTAAAAGAAGACCTGGTAAAATTACTAATGAAAAACAGAATCCCATTTGTTCTGATTGATTACTATCTCGAATCCATGAAGACCAATGCTGTTCTTCCGGATAATTCAGGCGGTGCTTATGAAGCCACAAAATATCTCATCGATCAGAAGCTGAAAAAGATCATCTGCCTGAACGGCAATGAGGATCATCCTGCCTATAAAGAGAGGCCAAAAGGATATTCCAAAGCCATGAAGGAGAGTAAACTGATACCGGAGATACTCTCATGCGGAACATTTATTGAGGATGGTTACGAATTTATGACCGGCCTGTTAAAAAAGGGGAACATACCTGAGGCTATCATCACAACAGGAGATCCCATGGCTATCGGAGTACTTCGAGCATTAAAAGAGAAGAGGATTAAAGTCCCCGATCAAATAAAACTCATCGGATTTGATAATATTTATCTTACCGAACTGGAATCTCCTAAGCTTTCAACTGTGGATGTCCCTAAGATCGAACTGGGCCAGGAAGCGGTCCGGTTATTACTTCAGAATATCCTGAAAAAAGGGACTCCTTCTATATTACGACTCCCCACTAAGCTCATACTAAGGGAAACCACCTGAAACCTTTTATTTTATTCTCCTGCCTGCTAAACTGATATTATTCTGTTTAAAGTAATAATACGCAAAAACAGCAGTAAAAACAATTATAACCAATATAGTGATCGAAACCACAGGGGCAACAAGTTCGAATAAATTGATCACCTTTAATGTGGAATTTTTCCGAACCATCAGCATATAATTATAAAAGATCGATCTTCCATGCTGGTATCGTATATAAAAAAAGAGTACCAGCATCAAACCCGCAAGGAAATTAAATGAAATAACTATTTTTAAAAAATCAGTGATCATTTTTAGCGGGATCCGAAAATTCCCATCCGTATCTTCCCTCTCTTTATTAAATACCTTCATGTTCCCTCCTTGTATATCCGCCAAATGAAAATTTTATATTTATGATCATTAAATACTAATTATCTTTTTCTTCTGATGATAAGGATGAGCCATCGTACCGGCAATGATATCATCCAGATTTCCGGTAGCTACACAGCAGACTTTATCCGCACCCCCATAGTAAACATAAAGGTCCTTTTTGATCACAACATTACCAACTGCAAATACAACATCATGCTCTATTCCCTCGATCTCAAAATTTTTGGTTGGTTCAAGAACAAAATCAGGGGACCTGGCAATGATCTTTCTGGGATCTTCAGGATCCAGCATCATGAATCCCTGCCGGTATACTCTCTTATCATCTACACCATGAAACATAAAAAGCCAGCCATGTTTTGTCCTGATGGGAGGTGTGCTCCCCCCGATCTTGGCACTCTGCCAGTCTTCTTCTCCCTGAGCCAGAAGGGTCTCCCCTTCCCAATGAATAAGGTCATCGGAAAAAGCCATCCAGATACCGGGTTTTTCGCAACCGTAATCCAGGCCTACCCATTCCGCGGGTCGGTGGACCATGACATATTTTCCATTGACCTTTTCCGGAAAGATGATCACATCCCTGTCATCGACATCATCCCGCGTGATTGGACCGAGCCTTTCAAAATGTTTCAAATCTTTTGAACGTAATAATCCTGTCCGGGTCAGATTTTCTTTCAGGCTTTTAGGAGCTGAGTCAGGATATTCCGGTCCATTTCCATTATTAAAATCCGTAAAGGGATGGGCCCTGCAGGCATACGTAATATAAAAGGTATCCTCGAGTTTTACGATCCGAGGATCTTCAGCACACCCCTTTTCAAAATCCAACTTCGGGATGTAGGCCGGTTTGTCGGATACTCTCTGAAAATGAAAGCCGTCATCACTTACAGCAAGACCTAAATAGATCCGATAAACTTCTGTCTCAGCAGAGGCTCTATAGAGCAGATAAACCTTTCCATCTTCGTACCATGCTCCCGGATTGCAAACTGCTATCTTTTCCCAATTCCCGACTCCTGAGGGTTTAAGAATTGGATTATCCTTCCATTTTGTTAACATCATTTGGTCATTCTCCTTTCCTAATTAAAATAATATTTTATTCTTAACTACTTTTAACTTATTTTTCATTCCCTTTTGTAAAACCTTCTCCGGAAAAATAGTAACATCCTTTTTAGTAACAACGATCCTGTACAGATTACCTCTGACAATAATACTGAACGAAAGACTCTTCCAGGCTTTTGGAAGATGAGGTTCAAAAACCAGACCTTTCTCTGTCAATCTCATCCCGCAAAATCCATTAACAA
>JAHITG010000443.1 GCA_018817865.1 Spirochaetota bacterium | reverse complement strand
GATGATCAATATTTTTTAATTAGTATTTGATTTGATAGATAAATACCTTATACAGTCAAGTTATTTATAAAGTGGAAATATATAGAAAAAGGAAGTTGTCTTTTCCTTGACTTTGTTTTCAATTCAGATTATTTTGATTATATGATTTTATAGTGTGTCTTTTTATGGTTAAACACTTGAAAATAAAAATAAAATAATAATGATATACTGAATATTTCATAAGGAGGTTGACCATGGAGAATATCTCTAAAAAACAACTTCAGATTGCATCAGGGCTTTCTTTATTAAGTGCAGGAGTAAAATTCCTCATCTTTTTTCTTCCTTATTTTACCGGGACAAAAGAAGGAGGAAATGACAAAGAGATCATTGTGCTGTTGACCTATATTGAATTAGCTCTCTTCATCTCCATTTTCTGGTCATTAAAGAAATTTTTGAAGAGTACTCTGCAGTTTGAAAAAGTCGATATACATATCCTTGTTTTACTGATAATAAATACTATTGTTACCTTAATTAATAACCTGGCCCCTGTAAAAACATTGCTCGTAAACCAGTTGGATATTATTACCTTCCTGGGGACACTGATCTTCGGAATCTTTCTCGTCCTTTTTTCCGTTAAACTGCAGGGAATACATAAAAAGCGGTTAAAACTGCTGAATCCATTCACGATTTTGACATTGATAACTGGTTTCTTCTATATTACTACCGTCTTTAACAAGGCAGCACTTTTAATTGAGATCCCCGCATATATCGTGCTGGGGGTTATGTTTAAAAAGGCGTTTCAGGAAGCATCTTCTGCTGTAGATGAAGCGAAAGATTACAAGATCCCGTCATCAGTGAAGGTCCTGGCCGTTATTATCATCGTGATCGGGCTTATCGGGGCCTGTATTAAAAAAGGAGTGGAGCTGTTCATCAACCGGGTAGAGAGCATGACAGTCTGGGTTGAGGACCTCAGGACAGGACAAGGGATCAAACTTGAAAAGGGAGCCCGTCCGCGGTTTTCCGTTGATGGTAAACAAGTCATCTTCCATCGTTTTGATAAAACAGGAGGGGGACAGAGAGGAGTGATCTTTCTTTATTCTCTGTTAAATAAAAAGACGATCACCCTGATCGATGATAAACATTCTAATATCATGCCCAGTATGGGAGGCAGGTATGTGCTTTATACCAGCGTGCGCAAGAAAAAAAATGGGGCCACGCAGAGGGACCTCTGGCTCTATAATACAGACATGAAAAAAAGGAGACAGTTGACTAATGACCCTCCGGATGAGAGTACAGCCCTTATATCACCTGACGGGCAATGGGTCATGTTCCTCCAGAAAGAAGGGCTTAAATATCAGGATATCTATTTAATATCAACCGGCGGAGGGAAGAAGAGGCGTCTTACGCACACAGCGAGTCTCCTGGATACTATAAAAACACCGTCCTGGTCTTCTGATTCCTCACTTATAGCCTATATCAGCCTTAATTCTATAAAGATCATAAACAGAAATGGCAAGCTTATAGACGATATTTTTCTGGAAGGTTTAAGCAGTCCCAGAGATGTCTTCTTTTTTCCTGGGCAGAAGAACATTTTAGTAATTTCTGCTACAGACTCATCAAAGCCGTCCTTTAAAGGAAACCTGTACCTGCTTTCACGTAAAGACCTCAAGTATAGCCTGCTGAAAAAAGGAAGAGGATTCTTTGAGTTCGAGTACGATATTTCACCAGATGGAAGATTGATCACGTATACCAAGTAAACTTATCTGTGATCCAATAAAAGAACAATATTTATGTATTAATGAATAAAAGAGTTGAATAAAAATAAAAATGAGATATATTATTTAGAGCATTCCAGGAGGTTGAGTAAATGAAAATCAGGAAAATCGTAATATCCGTTCTTACCATTGTTTTATTTCTTTCGGTTTACAGCTGTTTAATTGTAGAGGCAAAAAATACGATCCTTAAGAAAGGGGATAAGGCTCCGAAGATACTGCTTTATGATCTACAGAACAAATTCTTCAAATCCGGCAATGTTTTCAACAAGAAGATCGTTGTAGTCAATTTCTGGGCAACCTATTGTAAGCCCTGCGAGAAAGAGACCCCGGAACTGATCAAGATGGCCAAAGAATACAAAGATAAGGATGTCGTTATCCTCTTTGTCAGTCTTGATAAAGAAGGGTCAAAAAAGGTCAGTCCGTTTTTAAAAGAACATAAGTTTGAGATCCCATCTGAAGATGTGCTTCTGGATATTTATAAGATCACTGCTCAGAAATACGGTGTGACGAAACTTCCTTCGTTGTTCGTGGTTGATAAGAATGGGAAGATCACCTACTCATGCGTGGGTTATAAAAAGAGTAATCTTGAAAATGTGAATAGGACACTTGAAGAACTTACAAAAAAATAAATATTTAAAATCTATTAAAAGATTATTTGTACTTATTTTTATCTGCCTGCTCTTTTTAACTTCTATACCTGATAAAGAGAAGGTCGATTATTCAAAAACCGCGAAAAAGTCGATAAAAGTGACACTGCTGTATTCCAACAGCTTGAATAATTATCTGGAGGATTGCCATTGCCCTTCCAACCCGTTTGGCGGTCTGGTGAGAAGGGCGACCCTGATCAAAAAAATAAGAAAAAGCAATCCGAATGTCCTTTTGTTTGATACAGGTGATCTTTTCTCGGTGGATGAGGAAAAAATGAAATCTTCCTATACCATAAAAAGCTATGAATATTTAAAATATGATGCCATCTGTATCGGGGACCAGGACCTGGTGAACGGAGTAGAATTCTTCAGGAAAGAGTTTTTAGCTAAACTTCCTGTTGTTACTGCAAATTTTTCCATATGCAAGAAAAAGGTCTGTCATCTGGTAGGAGCGCCTTTCAAGATCATTAAGCTTGATGACATCAACGTGGGTGTGATCGGTGTGATCTCAAAAAATGCTTTTAAATATTATCCAAAAAAGGTGCAGGATGATATTAAGATCGATTATCCCGTACAGACGATCAAACATTATATGAACCTGCTAAAAAAGAAGTGCGATATTATTGTGCTCCTGTCACACAGCGGATTAGATATGGATAAACAGATGGCAAAGAATGTAAGAGGGATCGATGTGATCATCGGAGGCCATTCACAGAGCCTGATAAAAAAGAGGCTTGTGGTGAACAATACCTGGATCGTCCAGGCCGGTAAGAATGGAGAACACCTGGGGGAAATGAATATCTTTTATAATAAAAAGGAGAAGAAGATCAAAAGTATAAACAATACACTCCATATACTGGATGATAAGGTGCAGGATGATCCATATATAAGAAAACTGATAACAGAGTATAAGAGTGAAGTATACACAAGCCAGGCATGGAGAAATTACAATAAAAAAATTTATATTACTTATTTCTATTCAGAAGGGTGTAAATCCTGCGAACAGGTAAAGCGAACCATCATGCCGGCACTTGAAAAGAAGTACAAGTTTAATTTTTTGATCGAGCCTTACAACGTTAAAGAGAGTAATAATTTTGAGAAAATGGTGGAATACAGTAAAGAACTGAAGAGCAGATCAAAAAAGGTCCCTGTAATTATTATTAATAGCAGCTTCCTTTCCGGAATAGACCAGATAAGAACGGACCTGGAAAAAGAGGTCAAAGAAGTATTAAAGAAATAATAATAGGATATTTCAAAAAAGAATTGACATGCATAAAAAAAGAATTATAATAGATATTATATTGAATACTTCCTGGAGGAGCATCATGTTAAAGAGATCAATTTTAATTGTAATTATATTATTAATGGTATCCGGTCTACAGGCTGAAAAAATGAGGATAGCGATCATGGATCTGCAAGCCATGGATGTCTCAAAGAATACAGCTCGAGCCGTGTCAGAGCTTATAAGGACAGAATTATTTAATACAGGCTATTTCAGGGTTGTTGAACGCTCTGAGATGAATTCCATCTTAAAAGAACAGGGATTGCAGTTTACCGGCTGTACAGAGACGGAATGTGCGGTACAGGTTGGAAAGCTTCTTTCTGCCCGCAAGATACTGGTAGGATCCGTATCAAAGCTTGGTACTTCCTTTATCATTAATGCCAGGATCGTGGATGTTGAACGGGGTGAGATGGAATTCGGGGATAAGGCAAAAGCCGAAAGTGAAAGTGAACTTGATAAAGCTGTGGAGCGGTTTGCCCGGAAACTGGCCGGCAGGATAAAAGCAAAACAGTCAGGTGAAGTAGTAGAAGAAGAGGAGGAAGAAAAAGAAGTGGAGCCTTCCGGAACAGGCACAGGCGGGAAAAGCATCAATTTCATGGGAAAAGCCGGTTTGGGACTTATGGGTGTGGGAGTTGTTTCAGGAGTGATCTCATTTATATACAATGGCAAAGCCAATACAGCATATGATGAATACAGTGCTATTATTCTTGATGAAGAAACAAGAATATGGACTGTAGAAGATTGGGATTATGAATGGGAAAGGGTTACCAGCGCGCAATCGACCCGCAACCTCTTTTTCTGGATAGCAGTTGGGGCAGGCGGTGCAGGCCTTACACTGTTTGTGATCGATTATTTTTTTATACACGACAGCACAAGCACGGCATGGAATGACCAGCCCACAGGGCTTAATTTCGCTTTTTATGACCAGTACAAAGTTGAATACAACTACCGATGGTAGATCATAATTTATAATCAATACAAGGAGAATTACAATGAAATTATTTTATAAAGAAAGAATTTTATTAATTATGATGGTCATTGGACTTGGAATGATGCTGGTCTTCAGCTCCGGATGTTCTGAAAAAGAAAGGGATAATCCCCTTGACCCGGGAGCAAATTTAACTTTCACCACAAATGTTGAAGATATCTTAATAGAAAACTTTGAATATACTAATAGCAACACACCTCCTCCTTCGCCATACTTATATGCTCATAACACTATGGAAGGATGGCTGACGCCGATAATGGGTTATGAAGGAACTAAATCACTTAGATTTTCAACAGGTACCATGACCGGACATTTTGCTACTGTATTTCGTTCTGATATCTCATTCAGTGGTGAATATACTATTGAATTTTTTATAAATAGAGCCACAGCCCCGACTGCTCAAAATAATTTAAGTTTTAAATTAACAGATGCTAGTGGGATTAATGTATATCTTGAGGCTGGTATTAATCAAGATAATAGATTCTACTGGAGTAATGGAACAAGTTTTGGTACAGGTGTGATATTACCGCATTCAAATTGGAAAATGATTAAATTAAGATTTAATACAATTTACAAGAAATTTAGTGTCTGGTATGGGGATCCAGGTAATCCAGCTACAGTTCTTATAAATGATGGGGCTCTAACAAGTATTCCGGACACAGTATCACAATTTCAGATAGAATCAAGATTAATTACTAATGGTTCTTATACAATTGATTTTGATAATTTAAAGATTACAAAATATACAAAAACAGTCGTAGAATAAAAGAAGTAAAAGGAAAATAAATTAAAAGGCGGGATCAATTCCCGCCTTTTTTTTTAATTATTTATTCGAGTTATGATATTTGTATCAATGGTTTGTCTTATGTAGGGACAAGGCATGCCTTGTCCCTACTATT
>JAHITG010000442.1 GCA_018817865.1 Spirochaetota bacterium | reverse complement strand
ATAAAGGAATAATTATTTTTCACGGCTTTTTTATATTCAATATCAATACCATCTCCCCATTTAAGGTCATATTCACTGCATTCGTGAGCAAGAGTGTAGTTCTTTAATACTCGTATGGGAAGCATTTTAACGTAAGGATCGTTCACAAAATGAGGAATGTGATCCGAGACCGTAGTGGTTCCTGCGATCAGGTTCCGCATTGCTCCGAGCTGGTAGATGATCTTGGGAGGTATATTGGACCGTTCTGCATAGACTGGAGAGCTTTTAAGGTCATTGTCCCAGGGAAGCCAGTTTAAATAAGGGCCGTTTCCCACTCTGGGATAATAATTCCCCAGCAGATGATCATGAGCATTGATCATACCGGGAAGAATGATCCTGTTGCCAAAGTCGAATACAGTACCCTCTTTTTTATCGGGATTGATCTCTTTGATTTTTTTGTTTTCAATTAAGACTGAAGCATCCTCAATTGACTCATCAGGAGTAATAATGGATTTTGCTTTTAATAAAAATTTATTAACACCCATTTTTTTAACCTATAGAGAGAATTTAACAAACATAATTAACTTGTCAATAAAAAATTTAGCCAGGTGCCGCGAGGGCACCTGACTAACCACAAATTTAAGTACTACAAACCGCACTTTGGCTTTGCTCACTTTTATTTTCGTCAAGTAAAAAAAAAGCTTAATATTTAATTAAAGAAAAAATATCGTAGTCTTTTATTTTATCCCGTCCGTGAAGAAATTCCAGCTCTACCAGAAAGCAGTACCCGATAATATCGCCTTTCAGCTTATTTACCAGCCGGGCAATGGCCCGGCATGTCCCCCCTGTAGCGATCAGATCATCAACGATCAGAACTTTTTCACCGGGTGCTATGGCATCCTTGTGGACCGCCAGCGTGTCTGAACCATATTCCAATTCATAGGTAGCAGTGATAGATTCCCTTGGCAATTTTTTGGGTTTTCGTATTGGAACAAATCCGGCGTTCAATCCGTATGCCATGGGAGCTCCGAGTATAAAACCTCTGGCCTCAGCAGCAACCACCTTGTCGATCTTCTGATCTTTATAATGATCAACGAGCAGGTCCGTGCTCTGTTTTAAGGCCTTTGGATCTTTCCATAATGTGGTAATGTCTTTAAAGATGACCCCTTTAACAGGATAATCAGGTACATCAGTGATGTAATCTTTTAGATCCATAGTATTACTCCTTTTTTTATTTGAAGGGTAAAAGGTCATAAAGGGGTTGGATAAAGTTTTCCCTTTATACCTTCTTAACTTTTCCTAGAAATACCATTTCGGATTGATCGGTTTCCCGTTTCTTAACAGTTCGAAATGAAGCGCATATGTATCTGCAAAATTACTCTTTCCGGCAAATCCTATCGCCTGATTCTTATCCACTTTCTGGCCCTGTGCGACTATGATCTTGTTCAGATATGCATATATAGTCGAGATATTGTTTGAATACTGAATAATAACGACTTTACCATATCCTCTCAGCATACCTGTGAATTTAACTGTGCCGGAAAGGGCCGATCTGATCTTGGCTCCTTTTTCTGTTTGATACTCAATACCATTGCATTGGATAAGATTCTTCCCTTCGTTGAAGTTATTTAATATTATACCGTTTACCGGTTTATTCAGTTTGATATTCAGCTTGACCGGTTTCTCTATTGTGTTATGCGGATAGGAGAGGTAGATCTTTTTTCCTGTTTTTAATTTAGAGGTATCCCTGATCTTGTTGATCTTTTTCAGTTTCCATACCGGTACTTTGTAATTTTTTGAGATCCTCCAGAGGGTCATTCCTTTTTCAAGGACTACATACCTTCTTTTACCGGCAAACAGTAATAAAGGGCATATCAGAATAATGATGATCAAAAATTTTTTCATAATTAATAGCCGATTCTAAAATCCTTATATTTTTTTTCAGAGATCTCCATCCACTGTACTTCAACATTCAGTACCCGGCTTAACGGAGGGCCGGATTTGATCTTATCCAGGAATTGATAAAGGGTGCTCTGTCCGCCTTCCGCATACACCTCTACATCTGAATTGTAAAGGTTTTTAACATACCCCGTAATTCCCATCGATTCTCCCAGTCTTTGAACAAAGAAACGAAATCCGACTCCCTGTACCCGGCCTGATACTAATAAATGTAAAGCTTTGACCTGCATATTGAATTATTCTTTAGTTGCGGTTCTTATTCATCGTCAATTAAAAATATTAATGTATTGAGCACATTGTTCCTGCAATTATCCCGTATATTATAATTATCGGAAGCAGGGCTGTGAAAATTGATTTTTAAATTTTACTATTCTCATTTTAGCTTCCGTATGCATTTCTTATGATATGCGAATCAAATAATATGTCAATTAATTTCATTTTATACTTGAAATTTAAATTGAAATGTTCTATATTATTCTATTATAAAAGGAGATCAACCATGATATTGTCCCAAGAACAATATTGTTCCGGAGATAAATTTGAAAACCCGTATTCAAAAGGACATAAGGTCTATCTGCTTCATGTTTATCCCGATCCAAAATTTGATAATAACTGGGTAGCTGCATTATGCGGGGAAGATGAAGAGATAAATGATAAAGATCGTATCATTGTTGATCGGGATGAGATGAAAACCCGGCTGGGTTCCTCCGTGAACGGGCGTCCGTTTATTTCCCGAAGTGAAGTAAAAAGACTCCTTACCCGTGTACTTTCACGGAACACCAATGAGATAATAACCTTCACAAAATAAAAATGTCGGGATGGCGGGACTTGAACCCGCGGCCTCAGCGTCCCGAACGCTGCGCGCTAGCCAACTGCGCTACATCCCGAAATTGTGTTAATCTTTTAATCTTACTATTTTCTGGTTAAATTTAAATTGAAACTCTATTTTTTTTAAAATTTTATCATTGTCTTCTTTTTCAGTATCGGTTCCTTCGCCATAAAGTATAATATCTGATAAAATAAGTGTTATATCCTTTACATATCCGCTTAGCCGTTCAAAAGGAAGAATTCCTTCGATCGTTACCTTAGGATAGATCTTTCCCCCTTTAAAGAGGGTCTTAGCTGCTTTGTCTCTTTTATAGTAGTCGTCGGTTAAATGGGATTGCTTTGTATACCTTTCAAACACATAAGAATATTCATACTGTTGATATACAGTGGAAGGATACAGGTTCTTAAATGATTCATAGGTCAATGCCTGGAACTGGTGTCCCTGTCCATCCAGAAGTACTGCATTCTGAAGGTCAAAGCTGATCTTGCCGTTCCTGTTATTTCTGATGGTGATCCTGAATGGTGTTAAAAGAGGAGTATCACCCTCTACATAAGGATTGTTCTCTTCTGCTATCTTCTGAAGCTCGATCTTATCCATGTACCGTAAAGTGATCTCAACATCATCTTTTTTTGCAGATACTGACAGCTTTTCTATGTTGATCCCTTTTTCTTCCACCGGGATTATCTTGCGGATGATCTGGGGTTTTGAACCACATGAATAAAGGACCAGAACGATCATCAGAGATAAAAAGTATTTCATTGAATTCATAGGCATATATTATCAATAATATTTTTTTTGTCAAGGTTAAAATAGAATGAATTTAAAGTTATTTATTCATTTTATGCAGAATATGGAGTCCTTTTAAAGTCAGGTCCTGGTCTATTACCGGATGAGGAATGATATGGTCCTTGAACATGGGTGCCAAACCGCCGGTAATAATTATTTTGCTTTTCTTGTCATAGTTTTTCAGGAGGAGATCTGTAATATAATTGATCGAACCGACCGCCTGATAATAGAGTCCTGCCTGGATGCTTTCAACCGTGTTTGCCCCGATGATCTGTTCCGGTTTCTTGATCTCAACCTCAGGCAGTTTGGCTGTTCCCTGATGAAGTGCACGGATCATCAGCAGGACCCCGGGCAGGATCAGTCCTCCCTGATAGCTGCTCTCTTTATCAATAAAACAGAAGGTCGTAGCCGTTCCAAAATCAATAACGATAAGGGGCGGTCCGTAGATCTTTACTGCAGCGCATGCGTTCACGATCCGGTCTGCTCCAATCTCTTCAGGATGGGGATACTTGAAATTGATGTTGAGTTTGAGATCAGGAGACACCATCATCGGTTCGATATTATAATATTTTTGTATCATCTTTTTAAAGGTACGGTTCAAGTTGGGAACTACGCTGGAGATGATGCTCTGTTTAATTTTATTTGTTTTAATGAAATTGGTGATAAGGCCGGCATATTCATCTTCAGTCTTTTTTTCATCCGTAGATACCCTCCATTTTTTCAGGAGCTTATCATCTTTAAAATAGCCGATCACAATATGCGTATTTCCAATATCTATTCCCAGTAACATGAGATATAGTATATACGATTTTTTCAATAAATCAAGTAGTTTTGGGGTCAAACCTTGAAATGTGAAAATTGCTTCTCAATTTTCACATTTCAAGGTTTGACCCCCGAGTTTAAACATCTCAAGGTCTGACCCCATTTATTCAAAAATTTATTGACAATGAATATAGAAATAATAAGTTATACCCGATGAAGAAAAAAATCGCTTCAACCGGTGGCTTGCTGGGTTTAATCAATTTTCTTTATTACTATTTTCTCTTTTCTCTGGTTTCCCGTATCTTCTATCATAAGAATATATTTGCTGTAAAGATAAATCTTCAGAACGGCCTTTTACTTCTGTTCGTTCTCATGATCTTCATAATCTATGCGATCATAGAACTACGAAAGATATTCAAAGATTTCAACAGGTTCATCAAGTCTCGATATTCCAACAAGATAATAGAGATGATCGAATTCCTTCTTTTTTCAGGCATCATATTTTTATTGTTCTATTATATTTTCCGGATCCAGATAGTGGAACGGTCCTTGATCCAGAATTCTACTCTGATATTCTGCTTCCTGGTGATAGGGGCCATTGCCTTCCGAAGGATATTCAACTTTTTTACCAATATTATTCTGCTTAACATTTATTTTAACTATTACAGTCATGCTTATACGGACCAGCATAAAGTGTATAAGATCTATGATTATGAGGAATTTTTGAACCGGGCTTATGAGCTGATCAATCAGACCAAACGCTTTAATATGAATCTCGGATTCCTTATAATTGACTTCCAGAATACTAATAAGATCAAAAATATTCAGCATCAGAGTTTCCTTCGCAAACAGATCAATTTTTTATTGATAGAGAATTCCAGGAATTATGAACACTGGGGGCGTTCCAAAGATAAAGATGTTTACATAAAGATCCTGGAGGTAAGGGACAAAGATGAGATCATGACCACTTCTGAGAGGTTCTTCAGTCTGCTGAAACAGCACGCATTCTATATACTGAATAAGCCGTATAAACTTGAATTTAAGATGCTGGGCGTATATCTGAAAAAAAGTTATTTTGAAGAGAATGAACTGAATTTTATGGATGAATTTTTGCTTATCCTGAGACAGAATATGGAACTGGTAAGAAGAATGGAAGAAGATTTTAAGATCATTGAGTTAGAATAGAAATTATGAATTTTTTTTTAATGGGAATAATCCTCATAAGTCTGATCTTTATACTCTACCTGAGGTATTTTATCCTTTTTTTATTGATTCCCAGGCAGTTGAATCTTGCCATCAAATTTCTACATCACAATGACGAAAGCCAGGCTGTAAAATTTCTCTCCCGGATCCTGAAGCTGGACAGGGGAAACCCTCAGGCAAACTGGCTGATGTCTCAGATCTATATGGAAAAAAAACAGTTTATCCTTGCCCAGATGTATTTATACGATATCCTCTATAATGGTAAATTTACAGACCAGATCAATGAGGTGAAGGTTCGGGAAACACTGGCTATATTATATCAGAGTATCGGTGATTACAATAAAGCTTTAGTCCAATACTATCTTTTAAAGAAGAAGAACAAGCTGACTATTTCCAGTCTGAAAAACTCTATAAGGATCGTCATTGAGGATAAAAATTACAAGCAGGCTAATGTGCTTTTAAAATTTGCATACACAACAGATAAGACTGACGGCGAGCTGGATTACTTCAGTGCTTTGATCGATTTTGACAGTTCACGGTTCCCTTCTGCTGAAAGGAAATTGAAAGAGAGCATGGAAAAAGGATATAAGAATTACAAGATCGACCTGCTTTTAGGGAAGATCTATTTCCTTAGCAGGAAGTATAACCTGGCTTTAAAGCACTTTCAAAATATTTCAGCGGAGTATCTGAATGCTGATGAACTGGACAGTTTTATCGGGCAGTGTTTTTATCATTTAAAGGATTATGAAACCACTATAAAAGTCCTGGAAAGCTTTTTAAAAAAGATCAGCAGAAAGAATAATTTTACTGCAAACCTCGATTATATGCTGGGGTGTGCTTATGAGGCAATAGGTAATATTGATAAAGCTTTGGACATATGGAACGAGATCGATTCGTATGCTCCGGTGTTCCAGCCGGTAAAAGAGAAGATCAGTTTTTACAGGAACATTGCAAAGGATGAAAAAGTAAGGGACCTGTTTTCTTTAGATCCGCTGCTTTTTACTGAAAGAGTAGAGAGCTTGATCACTGCGATGGACTTTGATATAAAGAAAAAAATATTTGAAGATGACAGGAGTTTGGATTACCTCTGTGTTTCCAGCAGGAGCATCAGTCTTTTCAACCTCTTCTATATTCATGTGACACGTAAGACACAGCCGATCAGCATTGAATTTTTAAACAGCCTTTTTATCAAGGCAAAACAGAAAAAGACGAGGAGTGTTGTGGTCATTGCTCCCTATTACAGGGATGATGCCATGGCTTTTGCCAAACGAAGCGGAATTACCGCATATACTTTTAATGCTTTTTAGATTCCTTCTATCTTGACCGTTTTATAATGTGATCTTTCGCCTCTTACGATCGTGATCATGCTTTTCTTTGCTTTGTATTTTTTGCTTAGAAAATTGATAAGATGTATGTTCCCTTTATTATCAACCGGAGGGGCAGAAATAAAAATTTTGAGATAGTCTCCGGTCTTCTCTCCTATCCGGTCCTTTTTAGCATTCGGGACTACTTTTATATGAAGTATCATAGGTATTAAGTATACTGTTTTTATTCTATTTGTCAAGGTGGTTTTTAAGATTGTCAGATAAAATTGAAAAGTGCACTCTTTTTTAAAGATTTAAAGCTTAAAAGTGCACTCTTTTAAGACCTGTTTTTACTTATTTAAAGTTGAAAAGTGCACTTATTAAAAATACTGTAAACCTTCT
>JAHITG010000041.1 GCA_018817865.1 Spirochaetota bacterium | reverse complement strand
CCAATTTTTATGATCTTTTTATTGTTCCATGGATGAACAGGTAGAGGGCCGGAACAATAAAGAGAGAGAGGATGGTAGAGAAGAGGAGCCCGGTAATAATGGTAAGGGCAAGGGGCTGCCATAAATTACTTCCTTCGCCGGTGTTTAAGAGGATGGGCAGAAGACCCAGGACTGTGGTAAGTGTGGTCATGAAGATCGGCCGGAGCCTGGAATAGGAGGCCTTGATCAGAGCCTGTTTGATGGCTGTTCCTTTTTTTCTTAGATAGTTGATCGTATCCACCAGGATGATGCTGTTATTGACAACGATCCCTCCCAGCATGATCAGCCCGATATAGACGGCAATATTAATGGAATTTCCCGTTATAAACAGGACAAGAAGGACACAGCAGACAGCGACAGGGATAGTAAAAATGATTATTACAGGATCGATAAGATCCTCCATGATCGACGCAAGTACAATGTAGATCAGGATAAAAGCAAAGATGATCGCAAAGATCATCTCTTTACGGTTTTTTGTCAGCTTTTTATAATTTTCACCAAACTCATAGTAGTAATCCTTTGGGAAAGAGAAGTTACCCAGTTTAGCCTCAATACGCTTCACCATACTGTTCAGGTCAATATTATCATATTTTACGGCTAAACTGACGGTTCTGTGTTTGTTAAGCCTGTATATCTTTGACGGAGCTTTTGTCCGCTGAAGGTGTGCTATTGAGAAGAGGGGTACCATTGTTCCTTTCTCGTTTTTTATGTATAATTTATTCAGATCTTCAATATCAGGGAAGTCCTTCTTATCCAGCTTGACCCGTACATCGATCTCCCTTTCTTTGTCAAAAAATTTTGTTGTAACGGGCCCGTAGATGGCCTCTCTGAGAAAGGAAGCGATCTTATGTGAATTCAGTTTTAATAATCGGGCTTTCTCCCTGTCAACCAGGATCGATATCTGTTCCTGGGAAGGTTTGAAATGAAAGATGATATCAGTGACCTTTTTTATGGTATTTAATTCTCTTGCGATCAGGCGGGCCAGATCTTTTAATTGGGCAGGATCCTTCCCTATCAGATTTATGTTGACTTCGTTCTGAAGACTGCCTCCGCCGGCAGACGGCTCAGAATAGATCACATCTGCTTCTTTTATACGGGAAGTGAGCTCTTTTGCTTTTCTGATGAATTTTTTTGTTGAGATCCTCTTTTTTTTATTCAGTTCAATGACCAGGGTTGCATGGGCTTTTTCGATCCTTGATGAGATGCGTTTAATATATTTTCCCAGTTCATTTTTCAGGATCAGTTCCGTCTCTTTTACTTTTTTATCTGTTTCCTCCAGATCGATCCCGGATTCAAGTTCAACAAAGACCCGTATATTTCCCGTATCAAGGGGATTGATGTATTCCTGGGGAATATTGCCGGCTAAAAAGATCGTCATGATGATCATAATGACGGTGCCGGTCAGGACCTTTTTATAATGGGATAATCCCTTTTTCAGGAATTTGATATAGAACTCTTGATTAATGGAGCTGAGATCATATGATCTGATCTTTATTTTTTGGATCTTTCTTTTTATATACCCTGAAAGCCGGGCAAGCAAGCTGTTTATCCTGTTGTCTATTGAAGTGAAGATGCCGGTTGAGTCCTTCAGGAACAGCTTTGTAAGTACAGGTAAAAGAATAAGGGCTGTGAGTAATGAAAAGAGAATAGAAGAAATAATTGCAAGGGTTATATCCCCGTACATTATCTGAACTTCTTTATTGGTAAATACGATAGGGAGGAAAACCGCGATCGTCGTGAGAGTGGATGCGATCGCTGCTTTTTCAATGGTGCGTATTCCTTCGGATATACTTTTTCTGGCAAAGATGTTCTCCAGTACGATGATACTGTTATCTACAAGCATACCTGCAGCCAGGGCAAGTCCGCTTAAGGAAAAGACATTCAGGCTGATCCCTTTAAAATAGAAAAAAGAAAATGTTGTTATTAGAGATATGGGGATGGAGACAGTAATGATCAGAGTGGACCTGATCGATCTTAAGAAAAGGAAGAGGACCAGGCCGGCAATGATCGATCCGATGAGTGCAGAGGTCTTTACCCTGTTTAAAGCTGATTTAATGAACCCGGACTGATCATAAACAACATCAAATTTTATCTTTTTATGCTTTACTTCCAAAGAACCTAATTCTTTTTTAATATCTGTTATGACACCTACGGTGTTGGCTACTCCTGATTTTTGGATATAGAGGGAGACCCTCTGTTCCAGGTCGACGCGGGAGATGGAATCTTTTTCTTTAAAAGTATCCTTTACTTCTCCCAGGTCCTGCACTTTTATTACTTTTCCGTCTTCAGTGGTCATGACACCGGTTTGTCTGATCTGATCCAGTGCGGTATATTTCCAGGGTGTTAAAAGAGGAACCTGTTGTCTGTTCCTGTAAATAATACCTGAGGAGAGATGTATGTTCGCGAATTGAACCTCCCGGAAGACATCTGAAAGATCTATGTTTTTACTTAAAAGCCTGTTATAATCCACATCGATATGGATCTCCCTCTGCAGGCCTCCGCTTATAAAGATCTCGCTGACCCCGTCTATCCTCTGGAAGAGCTTTTTAAATGAATGTTCACAGAGATCACGCAGTTCTTTTATACTGTACTTATCACTGGAAAGCGTTACAATAAAGACAGGTGTTTCAGAAGGGTCATATTTTATTATGAGCGGTTCCTGGACTTCCCGCGGAAAAGATGTTTTTACAATATCCGTTTTTTCCCTGATCTCCAGTATGAGAAAGTCGATACTTTTTTCAATATCAAATTCCACATTAATTCTTGATTTTCCTTCTTCTGAAACAGAGAGGATTTTTTGTATCCCTGAAATAGTGGAGATCCGTTCTTCGATCCTCTTGGTTATCAGGTTTTCTATCTTCTGGGGTGAGATGCCTGGATATTCCACGATGATCGATATCCAGGGGGACCTGCCTTCAGGCATGAGACTGACAGGAAGTTTGAAGAATGATATTATTCCCATGATAAGCATAAAAATAAAGAACATGATCACGGAAACAGGCCTCTTTAAGAATTTTTCCTGAAAGATCATTTTTTCCTCTCTTCTACCCAGAGGTAGATCAGCGGAATATAGATCAATGTCAGGATCGATGCAAAGAGCAGTCCGGAAATAACAGCAATGGCCATGGGGGACTGCAGTTCACTTCCTTCTCCCAGCCCTATGGCCAGAGGAAATAATCCTAAAATGGTTGTCAGGGTTGTCATCATGATCGGTTTTAATCTGATCCTGCAGCCTTCCAGTACACAGCGGATCAGAGTATATTTTTTCTGTCTCAGTATCTGAAAATATTCAAACAGGACGATGGAGTTGTTTACTACTATCCCGGAGAGCATAATAAGTCCGATCGCTGAAATAACATTAATGCTGTTCCCTGTTAATAACAGGCCCAGAGCCACACCTGTGATCACAAACGGAGTGGCAAACATGATCAGAAGGGGTTTGATCAGCGACTCGAACTGTGAGGCCAGTATCATATATATAAATATAATAGAAAGGATAAAGGCAAACATGAGATTTCTGATGGAAGTTTTTGTCTCATTATCCATTCCGGTCAGTGTTGCGTCATATCCTGCGGGAAGGCCTTTGCTGAATCTCTTTAATAATCGATCCATGCTGTTCCTGGACTTTTCCGAGTTACATGATACATACATGACCCTCTGCTGGTTTTCCCTGAAGATCGTACTTTCCCCCTGAATATCCTCCAGGATAATAAAAGCACTTAAAGGAATGTTGATGCCATAGATGCTGTTTTTTATGAATAATTTATTCAGGGAATCTTTATTAATACGGTCTTCTTCTCTTAACCTTACATTAATGTCGAATTCATCATCATGGACCCTGAAATAGGAGGCGGTCTTTCCTTTGATAAGTGCCTGCAGTGTTTCGGCAACCAGTTTGATATTCAGGCCGAGTGATGATAAGGCTTCCCTGTCGATCTTCAGCTGATATTCCATTGCAGGTTCACCGCTTTCATTTTCAATATCTGTAATCCCGGATCCTTTTTTTAAAAAATGAGAGAGCCTTTCATTGATCCGGCGAAGTTCGTCCAGCTTGAATCCGCTGATCATGATGAGGTAATCTTTTTTTTGAGCAGAACTCCCCACCTAACATAATCAATTTAATTTCTGAAGGATCAGAAACCTTTTTAAGATGTGGGTAGAAATGACCAAGAATAGTCGGGGTAGTTCGTATTGCTTGGATCTTAGCCGAAGTTAAAAGT
>JAHITG010000441.1 GCA_018817865.1 Spirochaetota bacterium | reverse complement strand
TGCTTGAAGTATAGTAGCCTGACTGGTCAAATGTGATCATACCATATCCGATACCGTCACTGTTATTATCATACCATATCTTATATTGCGCTCCGTCCCTTATTACTGTAGGTGCACCCACATTAGCAGAAAGAAAGGAGGGATAGCCCCTGTCTAAGAATGAACCATTCGGATTCCCGCTGTTTGAATGAATGCTCCAGTTAATTCCGTCAGAAGAAGTGGCATACCCTATCCGTTCTCCGTCCTTACTTCCTGTAAACCACATTTTATAGGATGTTCCATCTTTTATAACGCAAGGATCATATACATTATTGGAAGCAAATGATGGCTTCCCGACATCAATAATACTCCCGTTGGTATTTGAAGTATTGGAGTATATTGTCCAGTTTATTCCGTCAGAAGAAGTTGCATATCCGATGCGCGATATTGAACCGGCTATTCCCGTGAACCACATCTTATATATGGAGCCGTCTTTTATTACCATGGGATCCTGAACCTGGCTTGATGCAAAACCGGGGCTGCCTCCTTCTAAAACAGATCCTTTCGTTCCTGATGCATTGGAATAAACTGTCCAGTTTATTCCGTCAGAAGAAGTTGCATATCCGATACGAAAAGTCCCGGTTTGTTGACCCCCAAACCACATTTTATAGATCAATCCGTCTTTTATAACAGTAGAATCATTTTCATCATCAGCACAAAAAAGAGGCCCGTTTTCAGGCCCTATCACTGCCCCTCTTAGACCGGCTAGTGAAGTATTTGAATATATGGTCCAGTTTAATCCGTCGTATGAAAATGCATATCCAATACGGGCGACACCGGAATATCCTCCTGATAACCACATTTTATATACGGAACCGTCTCTTAATACGGTCGGCTGATTGATTGCCTGGCTGGAAAATAAGGGAGGACCTATATTTATAACCCTCCCTCCGGTCAAACTCCCTGCAACAGGCCGGATGCCTGAAATGGTCAGTTTTACAACCTCACCGGTATATTCTACATTATATATATCTGAAATTTCTGAAAACTGCGTATCAATGATCTCCCCGGCGAGTAGGTTGCTGGAACAGGATAAAATGAAAATGATTAATATATATATTGTCTTCTTCATATCAATTTATTGCTGTTGGTTCATGGCTCATAGTCTTTTTTACCATCAGCTATGAGCCATGAGCTATCTTACCAGCATAATAATGCTCTTAACAGTTTTATCTCCTTCGCTGTATTTTTTTGTTATAACATATAAATATGTACCGCTTCCAGCTGTATTTCCGCTTTTATCCTTTCCGTTCCATCTCACGGTGTTCCATCCTTCATTGCCCGATAGGGATGTATCCCAGACCTCCCGTCCTTCCGGGGTATAGATCTTAATTTCCACTTCAGATGCTTTTGATAAAGAATATCTGATCGAAAGATCCTCCTCTCCCTGGTGAAAAGGATTGGGAAAGACATAGGATGCATTATCATCAATTGCAATATCTGCTGAAACTGTGGTGAATTTTACCATGCTTAATTCCGGGGAATAAGTATCATCAGTAGTACTGAAACAGGCTTTATACTGTATGTACTGTACATTGGTCATCCCGTCTATTGTCTCGCCCATGGAATCATAATAAGTATCCGTCCTGTTCTTCGGGCCGGTAAAGGAGACCATCCCCAGTTCAGATATCGTTTTTGCCCCTTTTACCTGGAATTTTATGGATGTACCGGCTTTCACATCTCCATAATAATAAAGCTTTTCCAGATCAACAGGACTGCCTGTATTAATAACACTTGAAATAAAGGAACCGGATGGATATACTGTTATTAGACCGTAACCTATACGCAAATTTGCACCGCCATTTCCTGTATACCAGATTTTATAAGAAGAACCATCTTTAATAACGCAGGCACTCTCAACACTGACAAGAGCACAATCAGGATATCCCGGCTCAAAAACACTTCCTCCAACATGGCTTTCATTGGATTGAACGGTCCAGCTGATCCCGTCCGGAGAGATAGCATATCCGATACTTTTACCCAATATAATATTATTGCCTGTAAACCACATTTTATATAAGAATCCATCTTTAATGACTGAGGGGCTGTACACATGGGTTGCTGCAAAGGCCGGAGACCCCTCTCTGATGACACAGCCTTTTATCTTCAATGAATTGGAATAAACGGTCCAGTCAATTCCGTCAGATGATGTGGCATAACCGATACGGTTTGTACTATTATCATCAATTCCCGTGAACCACATCTTATAGAGGGACCCGTCCTTCATGACTGAATGGTAACTTACTGAAACTTTTGCAAAAGCAGGAGACCCGATATCAAGCACACACCCTTTGGTTTTGGATGCATTGGAATAGACAGTCCAGTCGATCCCGTTCGTAGAAAAAGCATATCCTATTCGAAAGCTAACCCCATCTTGTCCTGAAAACCACATCTTATAGAGTGAGCCATCCTTAATAATTGAAGGATAATAAGCATCTGAGGATACAAATGCCGGGGACCCAATATCAATCACACTTCCGCCTGTCTTTGGGCCGGTTACCTTGATCCAGTTAATTCCATCATAAGAGTATGCATAACCTATACGATAAGTCACACCGCTTTCACCAAAATACCACATTCTGTACATGGACCCGTCCTTTATTACTGATGGCATTCCCACACTATTGGCAGCAAAAGCCGGAGAACCAAAGTTGATCACGCTTTCACTGGTTTCATTCCCTTCAATAGGCCGTACACCTGAAAAATCCAGCTTTACGACCTCGCCGTTGTATTCTACATTATTATTTTCTGTTATTTCTGAAAACCGGGTATCGATGATGGTATCTGCTGACAAGTATAAAGAGAAAGATAAAATAATAAAAATTATAATTAACTTTCGCATAAACCCCCTATAAGCCCTATAAGCCCTATAAGCCCTATAAGCCCCTTTAAAAACACGAAAACATTACAATTATTATTCTTGACCTGCAACCTACAATATTCTATTATTTTCAATCTCAAAGTCAAGAAAAAATCTATAACTGGTTTTTTTCTTTTACTCATATACCAGTAAGACGACAATTCTGCGAAAAGCGGCCAATATTTTTTTATAAAAATAAGACCATACCCTCAACACTCATCTTTTCAACTTTCTATCTGCAAATATAATCAATATAATTTTCCTTAGTAATTATCTGAAAAGATGAATTTTCATATGTTGCCAACCACTCTTCTGATGCTTTGGATTTTCCTTTGGCCCATTTGATTTCATATCCCAGAAGCTGGCCCCCTTTCTCAATAATTAAATCTATCTCTTTTTGATCATATGTTCTCCAGAAATAATTATTAGCAGATATCATCATATATTCCTGTTTTTTTAATATTTCCGTAATAATATAGTTTTCCCACAGCATGCCAATATCATTCCTTATTTTTAATGGATTATAATTATTTATCAATGCATTTCGGATGCCGTTATCATAAAAATAATAACGTGGGTTTTTAATTATCTCTTTCCGCAAGTTCCGGCTAAATCCTGTTAATTTAAATATTATAAATGTTTTCTCTAATAGATCACAATATTTTTCAACAGTGTTTTTACTCATCCCCAGTTGATGGCCTAATTCATTATATGACACTTCTTTTCCTATCTGAAAAGCAAGTAGTTGTAGAATTCTGCTAATCTTATCCGAATGCCGTATCCCATCAAGTTCTAAGATGTCTTTATACAAATAAGAGCTCACCATCTCTTTCAAAAACTGAATATTTTTATCATTATCCTTATTTAAAATAATTTCAGGATATGATCCATATATTAAGCGAGTTTCAAGTAATGAATCAGTCTCCGCTTTATTTTGAATGGCATTCAATTCTAATTGTGATATTGGAAACAGTTTAAAAGTAAATTTCCTGCCTGTTAACGGTTCTCCGACCTGGCAAGAAAGATCAAAAGAAGAAGAACCACTGGCAATCACCTTTATATCTTTAATATTATCAAGAATAAGTTTAATATTTAAACCGATCTGTTTTATTTTTTGAGCTTCATCGATAATCAGTATCTTGTTATCACCTATAAAATTTCTTAATTTTTCAATGGATTGAGAACTTAAATATTCCTGTATATAAATATCTTCTCCATTAACGAATAAATATTTATCTTTAATTTTTTTTCTAAACTCGTTTAAAAGTGTGGTTTTTCCGCATCTTCTGGGACCATAAATAATGATTGCTTTTTGTGGTTTAAGATATTTATTGATATTCTTTAAATGATATTGGGGTATATACATATATTTAATGACCATATTTTAATAAATTCAGTCAATTAATTGACTATATTATATCATATTTTAAGTAGAAGTCAAGTAATATTTAAAAAGCTTTCATTTCACCTGCTTTCACCTGCCATATCTATTTTATATGTCCAGTTCCTCATGTGTCATTCTCAAGATATGGTCAGTCCCTTCCATATTCTAATTGAGAGTGAAATATTTTCAACTTGCTATTATTTTTCTGCACCGCTCACATAATTCAAGAGCTTTTTTATCTTTCCCCACTGTTACAGAATAATTCCAGCATCTAGTACATTTATCCCCTTCAGCCTTTTTTATGATCACTTTGAGTTCCTCATTTTCAGAAAAGACCTTCTCCTTATCCACTCCATCAGTTATTTCAACCTGAGAAACAATAAAAGCAAAAGGCAGTAACTCTTTATTCTCCTGCAGGAATACTTTTAATTTATCCTTTAAAGGGATCAAAACTGCCTTGGCTTCAAGAGTATGTCCTATCATGCCTTCTCCTTTGGCCGTCTCCAGTGCTTTGTTCACCTCTTCACGAACCTCAAAAATCCTGTCCCATTTCTTTTCCTGTTCCGCAAGTTTTTCCGGATCTACATCCAGGTCATCAAACTCCAATAAATGAATACTTTGAAAATCCCTGCCCGCCTGTTTGAGATAGACCTTCCATGCATCTTCCGTGGTGAATGACAGTACCGGAGCCAGCAGTCTGATCAGGACATTGAATATCTTTACCAGAACGATCCTGCTGGAACGGCCTTTGAACGAGTCCGCTTTTTCAACATACAGCCTGTCTTTTAACACATCAAAATAGAGATTACTCAATATAACCGAACAGAAGTTAACCGTACTATGATAGATCACATGGAATTCATGGTTTTCGTACGCTTTCCGGATCGCCTGCTCATATTTTTTCAATTTAGCCAGGGCCCAGAGGTCGAACTCATCAAACTGTTCAACTTTATTCCAGTCTGCTTTTTCCTCTTTAAACCCGTTCACATTTCCGAGAATATAGCGGAAGGTATTCCTTATTTTCCTATAACTTTCTATGAGGCGGTTGATGATCACATCACCGATCCTCATGTCGTCCCTGTAATCAATGGAAGCGACCCATAACCGCAATATATCGGCTCCGAATTTTTTAAATATCTCTTCAGGTGCCACGACATTACCCACACTCTTGGACATGGCCTTCCCCTGCGCATCCAGGGTAAATCCGTGTGTTAATATGCTTTTATATGGCGGTTTATCCTTCAATGCTATGGACGGCAAAAGGGAGGACTGGAACCATCCCCTGTACTGGTCAGACCCTTCCAGATACATATCAGAGGGTGAATGCAGTTCCTTTCTCTTTTCATTATCCAGTACGGCAATATGGCTGACACCGCTGTCAAACCAGACATCAAGGATATCGTCCTCTTTTTTAAATTTTTTCCCTTTACACTTCGGACATTTAAATCCCTTTGGTAAAAGCTCCCCGGCATCTTTTGTGAACCAGATATCCACACCCTCTTTTCCTACAAGCGAACTGAAAAAATCCATTGTCTCTTTTGTCAGGATGACCTCCTCGCAGTCTTCACAGTAGAAGGCCGGGATAGGGACACCCCAGGCCCTCTGGCGGGAGAGGCACCAGTCCGGCCGGTCGATCAGCATATTCGCCAGCCTCTCTTCACCCCATTTAGGGATCCATTTGACATTTTTTATCCCCTCAAGGCTCTTTTTCCTCAGGTCATTATGATCAACATTCATGAACCATTGATAGGTACTCCTGAAGATGATTGGTTTTTTACAGCGCCAGCAATGAGGATAAGAGTGATCAACATCCTCTTTTAAGAGGAGATGTCCTGTTTCACCCAGTTTATCTATGATCATATCATTCGTTTTAAAGACATTTAAGCCCATCCATTCTTTAACGCCGACTTCTTCAGTGAACTTTCCATGGTTATCCACAGGGGAGATCACGGGAAGGTTATAATTCAATCCTACAATATAGTCTTCCTGGCCGTGTCCCGGTGCTATGTGGACACACCCTGTACCGCTGTCCATGGTCACGTACTTATCAAATACGATCCTGGCCTCCCTTTTTAAAAAAGGATGCTTGGCAATAAGGTTATCCGCCTCTTTGCTGGTAGATAACTTGCGTTCTTCAAGAACAGTGACCCCTGTTTTTTCTTTTAAAGGTCCCACCAGTTTTTCCGCCAAAAGCCACCACTGGATCTGGCCATTATATTTCACTTTTATGGCAACGTATTTTTCATCCGGATGCAGACAGATCGCCACATTACCCGGCAGGGTCCATGGTGTCGTGGTCCAGATAAGCCAGTATGCCTTTTCTTTAAATAGATCTTTATCTTTTAATTCAAATTTCACATAGATGGAAGGAGTGGTATGATCCTGATACTCCACTTCCGCTTCTGCTAAAGCCGTGGTACAGGAAAAACACCAGTACACGGGTTTTAATGCGCGGTAAATATAACCCTTCTCTACCAGCTGCCCCAGGGAATCAACGATCGCCCTTTCATAATGCTCTGACATGGTCAGATAGGGATTCTCCCAGTCTCCCAGCACTCCCAGCCGTTTGAATTCCTCCCTCTGGATATCTACAAAACTTTTTGCGTATTCCCGGCACTTCTTGCGAAGTTCATCTTTGGTATACTCTTTGCCTTTCAGCTTTTTTACGACCTGAAGTTCGATAGGAAGGCCGTGGCAGTCCCACCCGGGTACATAAGGAGCATCTTTTCCGATCATATTATTGTACTTTACGATTATATCCTTTAATACCTTGTTCAGGGTATGGCCCAGATGAATATGTCCGTTAGCATAGGGAGGCCCGTCATGAAGGATGAATTGTTCTTTTCCTTTATTCTTCTCCCTTAATTTTTTATAGATCTTGTCCTTATCCCATTCCTTTACGAATTCCGGTTCCCTCTGAGCCAGATTGGCTTTCATGGAAAAATCTGTCTTGGGTAAATTCAATGTCGTGCTGTAATCCATCAATATCTCCTGTATTAATTAGCCACTGAATTACACAGAATTACTCGGAACTATCAATAATTTCCATCTTTGTAATTTTCTATTTTATTCTTTGGCTTTTTTTTAATTTTTTATTATTTCTTTTTATCCGTTTTGTTCTGTGCCATTCTGTGGTTTATTAATTTCTTTTTCCATGTTATTCTGTGCCATTCCGTGGCTTAAAAAATCATTCTTTTAAAATCACATTTTTTTCTACCAAAATTAATTATTAATCCGATTTTTATTCCTGTAGCTTTTAAATAATTTAAAAGCTGAACTTCATGGATTGAATTATATTCTTTTTCTACTTTTATTTCAACTATTATCTTATCTTCAATTAAAATGTCAGCACAATAGTTTCCAGCAATTATATCCTTATATTTAACTTTAATAAGATATTCACTATTATACTTAATATTTTTTAATTTAAGCTCATGTAAAAAAGCATTGTGATATACTTTTTCTAAAAATCCATAACCTAATGTTTTATATACTTCAAAGGCACATCCAATTATTTTTTCAAAAAGATCTCTATATAACAATTTTTCCATACATAATACATATTACATATTACATATTACAACTTTTTTCCGTGTTATTCTGTGTCATTCTGCGGCCTTTTAATTCCTTTTTCCGAGTTATTCCGTGTATTTCTGTGGCTTAAAACCTCTTATTTAAAAATGAAAATCGGTAGAGTTTCTCCTCTTCCCTTCCAAATTTATCAGGATCCTCCGCTCTCATTCTCTTCACATCATAATAGTCCTTGATCGCGATATATGTTCCGATCCCCACAGAATTGGTGATCACAAAATACCAGTGCGTATCAGGAAGCTCCGAGGAGGCACCCCAGTAAATCTCCGCAAAAAGCTTCACAAAAATATAGGTGCTGAAATAGACCATGGCCCCGGATGTTAAGAACTGTACTTCAAACCGTCTCAAGCTGCTTTCCGGCTCCTTTTTATTCTTTATTTTTTCAAGGGCGGCCTGGCGCTCTTCCAGATACTTCCTTACATCATCCAGGTCTTCACCTTCTCCTTTGATCTGATACTGCTGGACATTGGTAACAGAACCCGTGGCCGCGGCCAGCGGGAATCCCATATTCAAGCAGATCAGCAGGATCAAAATGATGCTTACCATATGTTTCATAAAAGGTAGTATAGCAAATTAATAATATTCTTTCAAGTTTTTTATTGAAGAAAGCGTAGAAGATAATCCATATCAACACCAGGATTAAAAAGTATATTATAATGCTCCTTTTAGTTTAAAAAACAGGACATCAAGCCTGTTTTCCTTTTTTCGGAAGCCCTTTGAACCATACCATCATTATTAAAAAAATATACCATCTCAAATACTTGGGGATCCACTTCATTAATTTGAATTTAGATTCCCCTTTGGTCCGGTCCCACCATCGGGTCGGTACCTCTGTAATCCTGTATCCTGTAATGTAAGCTTTGGCAAGGATCTCAAGCCCTATCTCTGAACCGCCTTCACTCTGAAGCTTCATCTTTTGAAATATTGCTTTGCGGTATATCTTGTAGCTGTTCGTGGCATCATGCGTGGGTAATCCGGTTAAATAATAGAGGCTCACCCCGCTTAACCGGGATAAGAATTTTTTAAAGACAGGGCCGCCGATCATCTTTCCTCCCTTCATATAGCGGGACCCGCATACGATATCATACCCCCGGCCGGCTTTACTGATCATCTGAGGGAGTTTCTCATAATCGTCAGACATATCAGCCATCGATACCATTACATAGTCTGATCGGGCGGTCTTAAAGCCTGTCTTCAGGGCATTGGCAAATCCGCCTTTTCTGTTCTTTATCAGGTTTACTTTAAAAGAATAGCGGTTTTTTACTTTTTTAACAACAGGGATCGTATTATCCCGGTCAAAATCATATATAATATTGACCTGTATCCTGTTCAAGAGCTTCTGAACATGTTTATTTAAACTGGCCAGCGTCTCTTCTATGCATTCCCCTTCATTATATACCGGAATGATAATATCCAGGCTTATATGCCCTGATGTCCTCTTCATTCTGCTCCCCTGCTGCTTTTAAATAACTTATCTTCATACATTAATAACTATTATTATCGAGTCAAGAATAATATGAATCAAATATACCATTTATATTGACATTTCTTTCAAAAGGTATTACACTAATAACTGATTTTACAGACCACCCGGCCCGAGGAAGGTAAAAATATATGAAGAATCACTTTGACAGAATAGCACAGGATTACGATAAACAGATCCCGAAGCATATTCAAACCCACCTTCTGAAAAAGAAGAGCGCTTTTATGAAAAAAAGGCTGCTTGCAGCAGGGAAAAGATACAGAAAAGGTCTTGATATCGGGTGCGGGACAGGTCATTATCTGAAAAAGATGGATCATTATGGTTATAGAATGACCGGTTTTGACTTTTCCAAAGGAATGGTACAAGAAGCAAAAAAACAGAATAAAGGCAAGAATATTAACATCACGGAAGGAAGCATACTGAAGATCCCGCATAAAGCGTCTCAGTTTGATTTTGCCTACACCATTAATGTGATGCACCATCTCCCTACACTGAAGAAACAGAAGGAAGCTTTAAAAGAGGTATACAGGATCCTCAAACCGGGCGGGATATTCTTTATCCATGAAGTGAACACTGATAATCCCCTCTTTAAATTCTATATGAACTATATCTTTCCCATGACCAGCCGTATTGATGATGATGATACCGAACTCTGGCTGTCAGCCAAATGGATCAAAAAAAATCCCGTAAAAGGATTTATCTGCGAGGATATACTCTATTTCACTTTTTTACCAAATTTTCTGCCCAAATTTCTGTTTCCACTGTCCGTAAAACTGGAATCACATCTTGAAAAGATCACTAAGGGAAAACAGGGAGCCCATTATATGGCACTATTAAAAAAAAGTTGAAATCATAAATTTTTGATAATAGATTGATTTTAAGTACAAATTTAATGTAATAAAGGATTCCCATGAAAAAAGCATTGATCACCGGGATCACCGGTCAGGATGGTTCTTATCTGGCTGATCTTCTGGTAGAGAAAGGATATACTGTTCACGGCCTTGTAAGAAGGTCCTCCTCGTTTAATACGGAAAGGATCGATCATATTTTATATGACGCCCATAAAAAAGGGATCCGGTTATTCAGAGAATACGGCGACCTGACAGACAGCTCCAGCATGTCCCGTTTGATCGAACGGGTCCAGCCGGATGAGATATATAATCTGGGTGCTCAATCCCATGTGAGGATCAGTTTTGAGATGCCGGAATATACGGGCGATGTCACGGGGCTGGGAGTTCTCCGGTTGCTGGATGCTATCCGGGACACCAAGATCAATACAAAATTCTATCAGGCTTCCAGCAGTGAAATGTTCGGCTCTTCTCCTCCCCCCCAGAATGAAAATGTTCCTTTCCGGCCCCGAAGCCCGTATGCCTGCGCCAAGGTATTTGCGTACTGGACCACGATCAATTACAGGGAAAGTTATAATCTTTATGCATGCAACGGTATTCTCTTTAATCATGAATCTCCCAGGCGGGGAGGGAATTTCGTGACCAGAAAGGTTACAAGAGGGCTTTCCGTCAAGTATCCTGATAGAGTTATAAACACACCTATATCCGAAGCTGGAATAGTAGGTATGGCTATAGGTATGGCTTTACAAGGGCTTAAGCCTATAGTTGA
>JAHITG010000040.1 GCA_018817865.1 Spirochaetota bacterium | reverse complement strand
TGAGATGTTTTGGTAAATTTGAAATATCTTTATTTCTAAAGGGATCATAATTAAGAAACATACTATTAAGAAACCAGCTGTTTTTTTTAGTTCCTTTTGAATTTTTTTTAGAGTCCGGATGTTTTTTATTTTGTGTCTGTATATTCCCTTTTTGAAAATTTCTTACACAACATTTGGGATAACCTAATAATGTAGAGAACTCAAATAGATATCTTAGTTTATCTTTTTCATACATTTCTAATTTTTTAACAAGTTCTTTTTTTTTGGCAACAAAGATATAATATAAGTCAGAATTTTTACCGGAATCCTGTGTATAATCAAAATTTTCAAATTTTCCGGAAAATATTATTCTATATTCAGAAACTGAAAACTTTAAATTGTTTTTTTTAAGAAGATTTGTGAAAGCATTAAGATATTTTAATGGAATATTAAATCTGCCGGCAGGTTTAATATTATTTACAATGGATAAAATTTCAGGCATTAATATTCTAAAAACACCAAAATCATTATTAATTTTTTTAATATCTCGTTTTATATTATTGAGATTTATCATGTATTCTTGCTCAGGAGTATCATAAAAAATTCTACTTTTTTTGTTAATAAGTATAGGGATCTCCTTTTCCTGTTTTTCAATAATTTTATCATTTTAAGGCAGTTTGTCAATGGATTTTTAACTGTATAAACATTGTATCTGAGTTTGGCTGGCTGGTAAATTATTCCCTCATTCCTTCTTTTTTCCCCTATACAGGTGGTTTTTTAGTTTCTTAGTCAGTAAACTCGATTACCGCTGAACAGTTACAAATATTTTGACATTAAATTATTAAGTATTAATTTTGTTTTTATATCAAGTAATTCCTTTAGCTTGATTTGCAGGTAAGGGAGAATTAAATCTGTTAGTAAAGATCAATTTTTTATAAATTTCATGAAGTAAATAATCAATGTTTCAGAATGAACATAAAAGAAAAAATAAAATTTTTTAATTATCTGGCCGAAGATTTTGACAGCAGGGATTATCCCCCGATCATGTTGTGGAAATCCATACAGAGACAGCGTATTGAGGAAGGCTGGAAACAAAGGGTCAAAGAAATTTCTTCGGGAGAGGCTGATGCCCCCGGTCTTTATATTCATATTCCATACTGTCAGACAAAATGTTTCTTTTGCCAGTTCAAAGTCCTTGCTGGAACAGATCCTGAAATGCATTCCAGGTATCTTGAATGTCTGAAAAACGAGATGAAGAGGATGTCTCCTCTGGTAAAGAAGTTATCTTTCAAGACTTTTTACCTGGCCGGAGGAACACCGACCATTTTTTCTGCAGAGCAGTTGGAAGATCTCTTCAATACTGCAGAGAAAAGATTTAATTTAAGCCAAACCGTACAGAGATTAATTGAGGCTACACCCGCCACCCTTTCTTTAAAAAAACTCAGGGTTCTGAAGAAATACGGATTTAATCGTATTACGATCGGTGTTGAGGTAATAGATAAGAAAATGCTTCATGCAATTAACCGCCAACATCAAACTGAAAAGATGGTCAAAGATTCTTTTGAACAGGCTCGACAGGCAGGAATAGAATTTATAAATACCGATCTGATAGCCGGTCTCCCCGGCCAGAGCATTGATTCTTTTCTTTATGGTGTCAGATTCATCTTAAAGATGCGGCCGGATGCCATACATATATTTACTTACAGAGAGGAAGAGCTGGTCATCTTTTGCCGTATAGGCAAAAGGATCACGGATAAGGATAGATTAAGAAAAGATAAAATGCTCGCGCTGGCCGAGAAGATGATCAGAAAAGCGGGTTATGGGTTTGGCAGTAATGAACCTTATCTTTTAACTCCTGATGCTGCCAATTTCCAGCTCCAATACCGCTACCAGTATAATGTCACTCTGCTGGGACTGGGAGCACTGGCTTTATCCTTTATCCCCAACCATCATGTTTATCATAATGCACAGATTGAAGATTATCTGAAGTTCTGGCCTGAGGATAAAGCAACCCCCTTTTTTACCGGTTACCCCATTTCCAGAGCAGAGACCCGTTTGAATTATGTTTTAAATAACATCAGGAACGGTTTGGATAAAGAACAATTTTTCAGGCTTTATGGAGTTCAATTTGATAAGACCTATCAAAAGGAAATAGAGGATCTAAAAAGGATAAACAGAATAAAGAATGACTCAGAAAAAGTTAAGCTTATTACTAAAAATGATTTTGAATTCCGAAGCTATTCCAAGTTTTTTTTCGGCTCCAGGGTCATTAAAGAATTACAGGCAAAAATAAAAATAAAACCTTCAGAAATATAATATACCGATCTGTTTACCAGGGAATGGTAACAGTTCCTTTCATTATTAATAGAAGAATTATTTATACTGGTTATGTTTTAATGTGAATATCCTTAAAAAATGAGAAAAAAATTAAAAGGATTTACATCTGTTCGGGTTTTTACGGCAAATCCATAAACATGCCTGTGATGAAAAGGGTTGTGTGATATCGGGTTAAAATTCGGGTTTGTCCCTATCTTAGCAGATACTCTACATATTCTGCTATGGCAAGAGAGCCTGTAAGGCCCGGTGACTCTATTCCGATTAAATTTATAAATCCCGGAAAACCCTTCTCTGTTTCTTCACGGATCAGAAAGTCTTTAAACGGATCATCCGGTCCCTGCCGCTTCGGCCTGATCCCTGCCATGTCAGGGGAAAGTTCGTTTTTTTCAATAAAAGGGAAATACCGCTTGACCGCTGTAAAAAATTCATCCAGGTGAGAGGGCTCAACCGTATAATCTATATCTTTTATATAATGGATATTCGGCCCCAGCTTGAGCATACCCTGCAGATCCAGTACAGTATGGATGCCAAGTGATTTTCCCTGAACAGGCACCACAGGATACATGAGGGAAGAACTGAAATCCTTATATTTTGAGGATAATGCAAAGTACTCTCCTTTTGCATAATAGAGGGTATGTTCTTCGGATTTAATTTCCAGCATTTCTGCTATGATCTGGCTGTGCAGTCCCGCAGAGTTTATGATGACTTCCGAAAGAAATTCCAGTCTGTTGTCTCCTTCCCTTACCGTGATCTTATAACCGTGATCTTCTTTTTCGATCTGTATTACTTCACTGTTATAGCTGATAAGTACATTATTCTCTTCTGCTGTCATCTCCAGTGCCTGCATGAATTTGTGCGTATCAAAGATACCTGTCGATGGAGAAAACAGCCCTGCTTTAGATATTATTCCCGGGAAAGCCTGCCTGATCTTTTTATTTTCTACAAATGTAATATCTTCCACGCCGTTCTTTTTACCCTGATCTTTTAAGACGAAAAGGGATTCGACTTCTTCTTTTTCAACGGCTACAATGAATTTTCCGCATTGTTTATATGGAATGGAATATTTTTTCAGAAATTCATATAGCAGTTCTTTGCCCTTTACACAGAAAGTTGCTTTTAGAGAGTTTTCCGGATAATAGATCCCTGCATGGATCACTTCACTGTTCCGACTGCTCGTTTCCCGGCCAAAAGATCCGTTCTTCTCGACGATAATGATATTATCATGCGTTCTGGAAAGAGCGGCTCCAATGGCAAGCCCGACAGCTCCGGCTCCTATTATGGTTATACCTGTTTTTTCCATAACATAGAATAATATAAAGAAAAGAACCGTAAAGTCAAAAAAGAGTTGTTTTTGTTTTTATTTATAATATTTTTTAACTATGAAGAAGATCCTTGTAATAGCTAATCCGGCTTCTGATAATGGCAGAACAGTAAAGGTGATCGGACCGATCAGGCAGGCATTGATAAAAAAGAGGGTGAATTTTGATCTGTTCATTACCAGCCGTCCCGGACATGCTACAGAACTGGCTGAAAAAGCAAGAAAAAAGTATTCAGATATGATGGTCGTTGGAGGGGACGGTACGCTTAATGAAGTGGTAAACGGCCTGGGGAAGAGCTCCATTCCGGTCGGACTTGTCTGTACGGGATCAGGAAATGATTTCGGAAAGAATATTATCCAGGGCAGGAATATAGAAGAGCAGATAGATGTAGCAATAGGGGGGAAGATAAAAAAGATCGATGTCGGGCTCTGTAATGGCCGATATTTCATAAACGGGGTAGGGATCGGTTTTGACGGAAAGGTTGTTGAACAGATCATGCTTAAGGGAAAGAGATGGAAGGGGCACTGGGTTTATCTCTCTGTCGTATTAAAGCTTCTCTTTACTTACAGGGAGCCCGTGATGATCATAAAAACAAAAGAAAAGTCCATTGATCAGAAGGTCTTTTTGATCACAGTTGCCAACGGGACAACATTCGGTGGAGGGTTTAAATTGACTCCTGATGCCCTTCTGGATGACGGGCTCTTTGATGTCTGCCTGATCGATCCATTGAATATCGCTATGCGGTATAAGAATTATAGAACCACTCTAACAGGGGAACACATAAAACTCGATGTGGTCAGGATATTCCGTACGAAAGAGATCATCATAGAGTCTCCTGAAGAGGTTTTTGCTCACATGGACGGTGAATTCATAGGAGGCCCTCCTTTTCATATTAAACTTCTTCCTTCATTTTTAAAGATAAGGATACCGGGTTGATCAAAATAATAGAGTATAAAAGTTGAAAAGAGAATTACATATAATATCATAAAGGTATATTTTATTTTCACCAATTGAATGATCATATGGATAACCTAAACAGAATTTTAGAGAGCTTTCATTACTTGAATCATCCTTATCTATCGGGTATATCTGCTGTACTTATTATTTTAGCCGCAATATTTGTGGTTGTCAAGGACAGCAGGTCAAGTTCACACTGGGCATTCTTCTGGTTCTGCTTTCCCATTTTCTGGTGGTTCAGCGGCAATGTATTCTCCATGATTTATTATCAGGATTTTGAGAGATCACTGTTATGGTACAGGATTGCTTATGTCATGGTCCCTTTTATGGGGGTCGGTTTTTATAATTTCTTCAGGATCCAGTTGAAGAGGTCACGAACAGTTCTGATCATTCTTTTTCTTATAGGTATCTTAGAAAATTTATATTTATGGGGTTTCGAAGAAGTCCGTTTTGGGGCCTACAGTGTTATAAATGTAGGTGTGGTCTGGCAGGGTATGCCCCGATTCTCTTATTTTTTAATGTTTGGGATGGTAAAGTTTATCATGGTCACATTATTTTGTGCCTTTACTTTTTTAAAAGAAGCTAAAATCGAAAAAGCAGTCTTGAAAAGTCAGCAATTTAGATCATGGGCCATGATTTATTTCGTAATAACCGGGGGATGTACAGAATGGCTTGTTGCTTTTAATGTCCGGCTGCATGTAGCCTGGATCGTCATTCCGGCATTCATTTTCACTTTCGGGTATGTTATCGTAAATTACAGGGTGATGAAATTTGATACGGTGATCCATTATACCCTTCTCTGGATCATGACGATCCTTCTCCTGATCCTGCCGGGAGGCTTGATAGGATACTTTTTACGGTCGGTCTTTCCTTCTGCCGGTTTCTCTGTTCACATAGCCATTTGCTGTGTTTTTCTGATATTTTTTGTAACGTATTATAATTACCTCCGTCCGAAGATCGATCACCTCTTTCGCCGGCGTCAGTATGATTATCAGACCATTCTGGGAAGGATCGCTGAAAAGATCGTAACCTGTATTAATATCCAGGATCTGAGTGCCCGGTTGCTGCAAGAAGTATGTGAAACCATGTATTTGCGTAATGACCTCTTATATATTCTTTCAAAGGATAATGAGAGGTATTCACTTATCGGCCGCAAAGGATATCATGATAAGCAGAAGAGCTCTAAAGCATCAGATCTGGAGATGTTTAAGATCAAAAAAAAGAGGTCAAAGGCTGATAAAGGGAAGGAGCTTTCCATCTTTGATCCCTTCTGTATGTGGCTGTCACAGCAGGGGGAGATCCTGGAGAAAGACCGGGTTGAAGTTGATCCCAAATATTCAAGTATTAAAAAGGATGCCCTGGAATGGTTCCAAAAAATGGATATCGAAGTAGCTGTACCCATTACATATCAGAACAGCATGAATGCCATCCTGGGGATCGGAAAAAGAGAGAATCTCCGGTCTTTTAGAAGAAAGGATATCGAGCTGCTTCAGAAACTAAGCAGGGAGATAGGTGTAACCGTCTTCAATGCACTCCATTACCATGATCTGATAGAAAAAGAGCGGATGGAGGAGGAGATGAGGATGGGCAGGGATATCCAGATGAGCCTGCTTCCCAAAGAGCATCCTGATATTCCCCATCTTTATTTTGAAGGATTAATGCTTCCGGCCAAGGAGATCGGTGGAGACTATTATGATTTTATTGCACTGCCGAACAAAGGTCATTTTGGTATTGTTATCGGGGATGTTTCCGGAAAGGGCGTGGGAGCCGGTTTATGTATGGCCATGGTCAAGACTTCCATGCATATATTTGCTCAGCGGAAGCTGACAACGAAACAGGTCGTCCTTGAGATCAATGATGTCCTGAATAAACATATCGGCGGGGAAAAATTTATGACCATGCTCTACCTTATCTGGGATCCGAAAAATTCAAAGATCACTTATACTTCTGCCGGACATGAATACATGCTCCTTTGCAGAAATGCCCATAAAAAAGTGGAAGAGATCAAAACCACCGGGATTGTGTTGGGGATCGAAGCTGATGTTGATCAACTCCTTGAGGAAAAGAGTATCAGGCTGTCTCCCAAAGATAAGATCCTGTTATATACCGATGGTGTGACTGATGCCCGTAATAAAGCAAAAAAAAGATTCGGAATGGACAGATTAAAAAATTCTTTTGAGAAGAACAGCTTTCGATCATGCGGAGATCTTATCAACGCGATAAAGGACGAGGTTTATACCTTTATCGGCAGTAATGATCAGTACGATGATATTACTTTAGTTGCAATGGAGAGGAAGTAAGGAGAACCTTATATATAAGGATGTCTGAAAAATTTTAAAAGGTTAATAAGCATTTAATCCGAAGTGCATTAAAAAATTCCAAGTGCATTGTTAAATGCACTTGGAATTGAAAAAGTAAGGGTAAGAACCTAAAATGCATTAACAAGATTTGAGATGCATTAATATATTCCAAGTGCAATGTTAAGTGCACTTGGAATTGAAAAAGTAGAGTTAAGAAATTAAAATGCATTACATGCATTTTAATTTCTTTTCGAATATAACTTTTTCAAAAAAAGGTTGACATTATTATTGATTATATTATTTTATAGTCCGTACTTCGGAGGGGAACATCTTTTGCAGGTATTAGGGTTTTTTATTTAAAAAATGGATTTATTCGGGAAAAAGATCAATAACACACGCATTGTTCCTGTCACCTTAAAAATTGTTTTCATTTTTACGCTCTTCATTTTAATATCCAACCTCAGTTCTAATTATATCAATATGATATACAATCGCAGTGCTCTTACCAAACTGATGAAAGACCTTCTGGTGAAAGACCTTAAATCTTTATATGAGTTCTATAATACCCAGTACGAAATATATGATTATACAAAAGATATGAAGGGATCCAAGGTCAATATCGAAGAGAAGGGGATCAACATACTGAAGAATAAAAAAGCCGTGGTTCTGGCGATCAGGTCAAACGGTAATCTCTTCATTCAATCATCCATGATAAAACAGCTGGAGACCTTTGAAGATAAAAAGACCTTAGATCTGATGAATAAGAACTTGGGGCAGAATATTGAGCAGGGATTTCTTCATTTTGAATTCAATAATGAATCCTATTTTGGTCTCTATAAATATAATGATAAATGGAAGGTCTTTATTTTGCGGGCGGAAGAACGGAATGAGTTTTATAGGGAATCAACAGCAATATTCTGGAAGACCTTCTGGATAAGCATTATTATCACTCTGGCCAGTGCGTTCGTAGGTATCTTATTATTACGATATATTTTGAGGTTCATAAGGATCATCTCATCCGGCATCATGAAGATGATAGAGAATCAGAAGATGGAGATCATTGACCTTAAAAATGCACCGAATGATGATATTACATTCCTGGGTATTGCCTTTAATTCACTTTCCAATACGATCGATAACCTCGTTACCATCTTCCGAAAATTTGCTACCAGGGATGTTGCCATGAGGGCGTATCAGGAGAGGGAGATCAGGTTGGAAGGAAGCCAGCAGGAGCTGGCCGTCCTCTTTTCGGATATCAAGAGCTTTACCTTTATCACGGAAACATTAGGAACGGATATTATTAAGCTTCTTAACATGCATTATGACAAAGCGATCCGTGAGATACTGGCTCAGAAGGGGATCATCGGTTCTATCATTGGAGATGCCATTCTGGCTGTCTTCGGTACCTTGAGCCTGGCTGGTGAGAACAAATCCTATCAGGCTGTTCTTTCCGCATATAAACTTCAGGAAGTGAGCGGATTGCTCAGGATGAAGATGCATAAACGAAAAGCAGAGATTGTAAAGAGATCAGGGAAACTGACCTCCTTTGAAGAGAAGGTTTTTAAGGCGGTTCTTCTTGAGATCGGTGTCGGCCTGGACGGTGGAGAGGTCTTTTACGGGAACATCGGTTCTTACGTGAGAATGACCAATACGGTTATCGGGGACAATGTCAACTCAGCCTCACGCCTGGAAGGATTGACCAGGATATATCAGGTCCCTGTTATCTGCAGTGAATATATAAAGAATGATGTTGAGAAGAATATATCCGGACATAAGATCACTTTTTTAGAGATCGATAAGGTACAGGTCAAGGGTAAAACCATCGGAAAAACCATTTACTGGCCGATCCTGCATCAGGATATGAATAAGAGCCTTAAAAATGAGGTTACGCAATTTTCACAGGGATTACAGTTATATTATAAAGGGAACTGGGCCAAAGCCAATAAATATTTTAAAAGCTGTAAATTTTCACTGGCAGAAGTATTTATTTCCAGAACGAAAAGTGCAACTGCTCCAAAAGGATGGAACGGCATATGGGCGATGACGACAAAGTAAAAGAACAGAGCATTATTTCAAAAAGTAAAAAATTGTTCCTGAAAGATGATCTTGTTAATCTGGATGATAAAACAAGAGTATACAATTTAAATGATGAGTTTGCCAAGACAAGAAAGAATAAAGATTATGTTTTTTATGCATGGGCAGGTGGATTCATTCTTGGCGTAGTAATATTTGCCTTGATCATCACTTCCTATATAAGAAACCAGGATCGGAGGATCACATTTCAGATCAGTGATTTTGCAGACATTAAACTGAATGAGATCCTGGATAACGTGAAGAAGAATGAGAATAAGATGGATACGGCTCAAAATCAGCTTTCCGAAGTGAAGATCCGGCTTCAGAAAGAGATACAGAAAGTCAGGAAGAAATATTCTGATAAAAGAGAAGAAGTCTATAAGAAGGGCTATTCTGCAAGAAAAACGAAAGAACTCGTAAAAGGGATTACAGCAGATGAGAATAAAGCCGTTGCCCAGGTCAACACGAAGTATAAAAATCAAATATTCGAGAAGAGAAGTCAGATCAATTCTATACAGGGTGATATTGATAAATATGACTCCAAGCTGAAGGAGACAGCTGATAAAGCTGAAGAGATGGTCAATAATTTTAAGCGGCTCCATAAGATCAAAATGGAGAAGCAGAAACAGGAATTGATCATGAAGTACAATCCGTATTTCAGTTCCCAGTCCTTACTGCAGGTGATCCACGAGAAACCTGCTGTTGATGAACACCAGTCTCTTCGCCTGAAGAGTTTCGAGCCCGATATAGAAAGAAAGCAGATCTTTTCCAAGACTGATTTTAATATACTTCGGAAGAATATCTCCCAGCAGAACATGATCATCAGCCGGCTGAGGAAGATCCCTTATCAAAATTCTGTGGCTCCCTCTCTTTACAGGCTTGAGTATGTTTCCAAGGCTATAATCAATGATTATGAGGAGCTCTGGAGCAGACTGGCGGAAAAAAGCTTGCTTTTAAATAATTATAATCGTGCGTTCAGCTATCTGGCCCAGGATCAGTCTGAAACAGGCTATATTGTTGATCCCTCAGATAAGGGAAATGTCCTTGTCTTTATTCGCAAGATCCATGATATCTCTTCGGGTACGATCGGACTGGTTTTCAGAAGCGATGATGAATACATCGGAAAAGTTAAACTATTCAAGATGGCGGGTGAAATAAAAGCTGAAATTGTTGAGCTTGAGAAGGATAAAGAGATGCAACCCTTTGATAAAATATTAATTCAATTACAAAAGGAGTAGCAATGCAAAGAAATATATTATTTATTACATTTCTGGCTGTCTGTTTTTTTATAATGCTTCCGGTTGCCCCTGTCCTATCATTCAGCTGGACCGAAGATGAGATCCAGAGGATCGACAGTAATGAAGAGATCACAGTTCTTACAACCACCAATATGGAAACTGAGACTGAAATAAAATTAAAGGATAAAGCTGGACATATCTTCAGTGTGCTCCATCCGGCTGCGTTTCCTGACCGTGTTGTCAGGAATATTCTGAAATTAAAGAATGACTTTTTCAGCTGGGTCGGCTTACAGATCCTGGAACTGAAGTTTATTGTTACGGAAAATGAATTGAAGATTTCTCTCCTGCCATCAGAGTTTCTTTACAGCGGAACCAATATTTCACAAAATCTGCCGGCAGGAATGTTCTTTACCTATACGGATTCGCTGCAATATAATTTCAGGATCATGAAGGATAATATGTTTATCAGGATCAAAGGCTTTTTTATTGACCCGGCAAAGCTGTGTGAGAAGATAATGGAAGCTCTGAAGAATCCCATTGCCTATATTCAGAAACGAGATCCTGAATATTTTCTTTCCAAATTGAATTTACTTCAAGATGATATCGATAAACTGAGGAAAGAGAACAGCATGCTCCAGTGGGCCGTGATCACACTTATCAATGATGAGAAGATATCAAGGAATGTGATCGACCAGGTCGTTGCTTTAAAAAAGGCCGACCCAATGATCACCATCAGCAGGATCAGGGACGAGCTGGATAAAAAGAAGATCAGCCTCTCAAAAGGTGAAGTGAATGTGATCCTGACAATATTTTTTAATGAATTTGAAGATTAAGCATTTGAATGAATAAGGGGTGTCCCCTGCTCCTGATCTCTTATCTCCACTCTTTTATCGGACGACCAGGATCTTTTCGATCTGCTTTTCATTGTCCGCTGTAACCACCAGCATGTAGACACTGCTGGCTACCAGCATACCATTTTCATTTTTACCATCCCATAGTACTCTGTGCAGTCCCATCTGACCATACTCTGCCCCTGCCCATTTCTTAACCAATTCACCATTAATGGCATAAATATAGATCTTAACATCCCTGTTTTCACTGAGGAAGTATTCAATAGTAGTTTTGTTATCGGAAGCGTGCTGACTATCCGGATAGAATGGATTAGGATAATTACATAATGAATGCTTGAAATCCGTGGAATAGACAAATGTGAAGAGAACAGAGGGATATTTGGATTCAGTAAGACCGTAGATGTCCCTTCCCCGGGCTTTAATAGTGTATTGGAATCCGTAGTCAAAGATCTTATCTGTTGTAAGTGAATACAGCCAGTTCGTTGTTCCGGTGCAGTTTAGCCATATCTCATTATCCTGCCATTCGGTCCCGCTAAAATATTTTTGATCGGACATACGTTGAAGCAGAGTTTCTTCATCCTGCAGGGTTACCGGAGAAACGACACCGCCTTTAAAAAAGCTTACTGCATCTATAAAGGAATTATTCTCCGGGAAGAGGATAGAGGATATAATATTGTTACCTACTTTAATAGAGATCGGAGCTGAGAATGCTGAGTCCCCGGACAGAGCATAGGCTTTCAGCCAGTAATAATAGGTCACATCGGATATCAGGTTCGTATCAAAACTATTAGTAATATTGGCTCCAACTCCGGTTACTATAATAGCGGTATTAGTATTAATTTCCGTATTTCGATATAGAGTATAGCTTGTTTCATTCTGTACGTCTCGCCATAGCAGCTCAGTCTGGTTGGTTGACAGGGCACGGGCATATATCCACTGTATGGCAGCAGGACGCGTTAGATTGGAAATAGTCACGGAAAATTTTGAAGCACCATAAGTATTATATGCTTTTAGCCAGTAATAGTACATTGTGGCCGGCTGGCAGTTCATATCACTGTAGTTAGTGATGTTGGCTCCCAGAAAGGCTATATTGGTAGCAGTATTGGAATTGTTGACCAGATTTCTGAAAAGAGTACAGCTTGTCTCGTTCAGCTGGTCCTCCCAGTGCAGGTCGATCTGATTTGCTGAGATCGAATCAGCGCTGATCCAGACCGGCGGAAAG
>JAHITG010000440.1 GCA_018817865.1 Spirochaetota bacterium | reverse complement strand
CTACGGTGTGATCAAATTTTTTCAGAAGGCAAAAGAGTACGGAATAAAGCCCGTTATTGGGAGCCTGATAGAGGAGGGCTCTGGTTATGTTATTCTTCTGGCCATGAATAATACCGGCTATTATGAGATCAATCAGTTGATCACTGCGAAGAACCTTGATGAAAAGAAGTTTGACCTCCTCTCCTATATCATCCGCTATATCAGGAACTGTTTTGTCTTGACACCGGATGTAATTACGGCAAAGCAGCTCAATGCCCATCCTTCTGTTCCCTGTTTCCTTGAGCTCCCGTTAACCCTGGAGCACGTGGAGAGGCAGAGGATCTTGCGATACTCATCTGAAACCGGTATCATGTTTATTCCGACCCATCCTCTCTATTTTTTGACCCCTTCCGATCATCCTGTCTTCAGGCTTCTGACAGCGATACGGAAGAATACTGATTATCATTCTGTTAAAGAGGAATGCCTGTATAAGAAAAAGAGTTATCTGGTTCCCCTGGAAAAATTCAAGTCCATGCTGGAAGCTTATCCCGGTTCTGCACAGCGGATCGAAAAGATCATCGACGCATGTAATGTGGAGTTTGAAATGGGGAAGATCGAATTGCCTGAGGTCAGATTCAGCAGCAGAAGAAGACCGTTTAAAAAGCTGGTACATCTGTGCATGAGGGAGTTCAACCGTAAGATGGTAAAATGGGAAGGCCAATACATACAGCGTCTTAAAGAGGAACTCACTGTCATAAAAAAGCTGAAGCTGCAGTCTTATTTTTTGATCGTCTATATGATCGTTCAGTATGCACGCAGGGAAGGCATCTCGTATACGGGCCGGGGTTCAGCAGCCAATTCCTTTGTCTGTTATCTTCTGAACGTAACCTTTGTCGATCCCCTGAAGTATAACCTTTATTTCGAACGTTTCCTTCATCTTAAAAGGGACGGCCTGCCGGATGTGGATATTGATTTTCCATGGAACAGGCGGGATAAGGTGATCCAATATATTTACGATACCTTTCATACAACGCATACGGCTCTTATCAGCACACACATTACGTTCAATGTGCGCAGTGCCATACGGGAGAGTGCCAAGGTGCTTGGAATTGATGATGACCAGATCAGCCGGGTGACCAGGCGGATCCCGTTTTTTTTAAAAATAGAACAGCTCTCAAAATTAAATGAAGAGCTGCCGGAGCTTCAGAAGTATGATTTTAGAAGCAGTTTGTGGGAGAAGGTCTTTGCCTTTGCCGAGAGGATCATTCACCTCCCCAGGCATATTTCCATTCATCCGGGCGGCATGGTTATCTCCCGAAAACCCCTCTTCTATTTTACTTCTCTGGAGAAAGCTCCAAAGGGTTTTTTTGTGACCCAGCTGAACATGTATGATATTGAGAAGCTGGGGCTTTTGAAGATAGATATTTTAGGACAGCGGTCGCTGGCGGTTATTGACCTTGTAAAGGAATGGATAGCGCCTGTTCCCATCCCTGAGCCGGAGTATATTTTTCAGGATAAAGAGACCGTGGGAATTATTAAACGGGGAGAGACCATAGGATGCTTTTATATTGAATCACCGGCCATGCGTCAACTGCTTAAAAAACTGAGGGTAGAGACTTTTGAAGAGTTAACAGCAGCCAGTTCCGTTATTCGGCCCGGTGTGGCTGAAAGCGGAATGATGCAGAAGTATATCCGGTTCCATAATGATCCTTCTTCGGTTACATATATTCATCATGACCTGCAGGAGGTCTTGAAAGAGACTTACGGCATAATGATCTATCAGGAGGATGTCATCAGGGTGGCAGCGGCGCTTGCAGGATTCCCTCCGCAGGACGGGGATATTTTAAGGAAATCCATGAGCGGAAAGAGCCGTTCATCCGGGGGTATGAAGGCCTTGAAAGAGAAGTTCATTTCCGGTTGTCTGCTCAATCAGTATCCTCATGATGTGGCTTGTCAGCTCTGGGAACAGATCGTCAGTTTTGCCGGATACGCCTTCTGCAAGGCACACAGCGCCTCTTTTGCCAGGGTCTCCTTTGTAGTGGCGTATTTAAAGGTCTTTTTTCCGGCGCCCTTTATGGCATCGGTGTTATCTAACAGGGGCGGGTTCTATTCGCCGCTGGTGTATGTGGAAGAGGCCCGAAGGATGAAAGTAAAGATCCTTCCGCCGGATGTCCGCAAAGCAGAGATCAATTTCATCCCATGGGAAAAAGGGGCGATCATCACAGGCCTTTCGTTCATCAGGGATCTTTCTTTCAAAACGATCGAGCGCATACTGAAAGAAAGGAATGTCCATTCCTTTGAGGATCTTTCTGATTTTATCAGCAGGTGTAGTATTACAAGGATCGAATTTCTGCTCTTATCGAAATGCGGGGCTTTAGACTGGACAGGGTATAACCGGAAACAGCTTTTCTTCCTTGCTGATCACTTGACAGCCATACAAAAGAAACGGGTTTCTTCGCTCATGCTGATAAAGAGAGAGAGACTGAATATTCCAACAATGAGTGATTTCTCTTTGAAGCAGAAAGTCCTGTTCGATCTTGAACTTTTAGGGTTTTCCCCTTTAGCCAATCCCTTGAGCGTGATCGCCATAAAAGAGGATGTTATTGGATCGAGTGCCATGGGTAATTACATCGGCCGATATATTACCATGGCAGGGGTAAAGATATTTTCGAGAAGGATCCCTTCAAAGAAAAAAGAGGGATTCATGAAATTCATCTCTTTTCTGGATCGATACGGACCTTTTGAGACATTCCTTCCGCTGAAGAATTATAACAGGCTTGTCTCCCTGACGCATGCTTCCTCTCTCTTTTATGCGTACGGCAAGGTTACGCAGGAATTCGGGGCTTACACCCTGCATCTGGAGGAGATCGAGCCGATCTTTCTGCGTTAGGTTTAAAAAATCGATTGTCAGGTAAAATAAATCAGGTATACTATTTATTCTGAACAGAGAGATGAAATGAAATATTCGAGTAATGTGAATAAAGAGATGACCGTCAAATTGCTGGATTGGTTTTATGCGAATAAACGGGATCTTCCCTGGCGTCATGATGTAAGGCCTTATTCCGTATGGATCAGCGAGATCATGCTTCAACAGACCGTGATCCGGTCCGTTATCTCCTATTATAAAAAATGGATGAAACGGTTTCCGGATGTCCATATTCTGGCCAAAGCCGGTGAAAAAGAAGTTTTAACGATGTGGGAAGGACTGGGGTATTACAGCAGGGCCAGGAATATTCTGAAATGCGCTCATCAGCTTATCGGCCTTTATAAAGGAACTATTCCTGATGAATATGACAAACTGATACGGTTGCCCGGTATCGGTGATTATACAGCATCGGCTATTTTAAGTATTGCCTATAAAAAACCCTATCCGGTTATGGATGCCAATGTAAACAGGGTCGCAAGAAGGATCCTGGCGTTAAAGAGCTGGGACCTCTTCATTAAAAAAGAGGTTGCTGATCTATTAAAGAAGATTATTTCGAGTAAGGATCCCGGAGGATTTAATGAGGCTGTTATGGAACTGGGACAGCGGGTCTGTCTGGTCGATACACCTCTCTGCAGTCAATGTCCTGTTTCGGGTCACTGTGTGAGTTATAAAAAGAATTTACAGGACCGGATACCTGAGAAAAAAAACTTGCAGATAAAATCAAGGGAAACACTTCTTCCGATCTTGATCACTGAGAACAGAAAGAGTATACTGGTTTTTGAAAAGAAGAGGGGAGTCCTGCAGGGATTGTGGATGTTTCCCGGAATTTCCAGAACAGGCGGATATGCAGAGAGGATGGAGCAATTCATTGAAAAAAATATTTCTGATGATTTTGAAAAACATGGGAAATTGACCGTCAGAACTCATCATTATACGCGTTTTGCCGAGAAATTATTTCCTTTTATTTATTCTGTCAGGAAGCCCGGGAAGAAATTGAAAGAGGACTGGATGTGGATTCCTTTCAGGGAGCTTGAGAAATATCCTTTCCCTTCAGTATACCGCAGGATCCTTCAGGATGTCGAAGAGTACATGAAGAATCTTTGACAGGCGGACTCTTTTAGCATGTCAGGTGAAATCCGGCGGATTTTTTAGTGTCTTTCAGATTGTTATACTGTTCTACTGCTTTTCCGGTCTTTTCAGTGATCAGGCGGATGTTCTGTTTTTGACAGTACTCCTTCACTTCATCTGCTACTTTCATCACACCGAAAGCACCCGTGCCCAGGATTAGGACCGAAGGATCCTTCTCATAGACCTTCTGCAGGTCATCATTCTTCACGAGATGCCCGCTCTTCCTCCACCAGGAAAGGATTGTCTGATCAGGCAGGATCAGGATATCAGAGGAGTAGAGTTTATTATTGAAGGTCAATTTTCCAAAGCTGTATTTTTCGATCATATAGAAAATGTATAATATTATTTCAGTTAGTCAATAATTAAACACACTGAATAAGATGTTTTTTCTAATTAATTATTTTTAAAACCACAGAGTCACCCTTAGAGATTATCCCAACAATTCGGAGAATTGCTGGGATAATCTCTAAGGGTGACTCTGTGGTTTTTGTTTTTTTTATTATAGATCAAATTTTTTTCGACAATAAACTGTTTGACCTCGTCTTAATTTAAGCTATATTTAATTTATTACGTTGTGGAGAATCAAATATGCCCAATATCACGATCAAAGAAAAGCAGCTTGTGATCGGAAAGGAAAAAGTGGATCTGTTAAGCGGTGAGGTCCATTACTGGAGGCTCAATCCTGATTTCTGGGAAGATGTGGTTGATACGGTTAGAGAATGCGGATTAAATGTGATCGCATCATATGTGCCCTGGCAGTTTCACCGTACAGAGGATGGCAAACTTGATTTTACCGGAGAAACTTCTCCTTTTAGAGACCTGGTGCGTTTCATAAAACTCTTAAAAAAGAAGAAGATGTGGCTGATCATCCGTCCCGGACCGTATCTTTATACCGAGTGGGTAAATAAAGGCGTGCCTGATGAGATGGTTCAGTATCACAGGAACCATCCGGAATTTAAAAAAAGATCAGAAGTCTATATAAAAGAAGTCTGCCGTATCATATCACCTTTCCTTGCGTCAAAGGGAGGCAATATCATAATGGTCCAGGCGGATAATGAGATCGATATGTGGGCTCATTTGTATGAAAAGGACCTCGGATTTCTTGATGAACCGGGAATGTTCCAGGATTTCATTAAAAAGAAATATAAAAATATAACAGTTCTTAATAAAGAGTGGGGAACATCTTTAAAAGATCTTTCAGATGCAAAACCAATTGCCTATGACATTATAAAGGATAAATATTTTAAAAAACGCTACAGGGATTTCTCGGAATTCAAACATTTTTATGCATCCGAATTTGCCAGGTGGGTTGTGGGCAAATATAAAGAGGAAGGTATCGATGTCCCGATCTATTTAAATACGTATCCCTGGTTTGAATCACATGACTGGAGGGAGTTCCAGCGGATCGCTGATGTGGTAGGAACGGATTTTTATCCTGTCAATGAATTCGGCGGAAGCAATAATAAGCACAGGATCTTTATGGATTACATCCGCTATAT
>JAHITG010000439.1 GCA_018817865.1 Spirochaetota bacterium | reverse complement strand
TATCAAAGATAAGGTTATAACTGAGGTACCGGTAATAATCCATTCTGAACCTGTGAACAACGGATGATTCACCCAGCCAGATATTATATGACATATCATAGCCGAAAAGCTCATCTGAATCCATGCCATATCCGATCCCGAAAACTTTATCCGGGTCAGAATCAACGGAATTGATCGTGTATGATACGCTTCCCGCTTTAAAGTACAGACTTTGAGTCCGGGAGATATCAATATCCAGATCTATAAAAAAATAATTAATGATACTCTCCTTTTTTAAAGCTTCTACATCCGGAAGCGAATAACTTTCATTTAATTTATCAAACATGATATTAAATGTCAGTCCCCTTATTCCCAGGCTACCTTCGATCTTAAATTCAAAAGCACGGTAATCTCCGGTCCCTCTCTGCCAGTATAATCCTCCACCAATAGAGTGATAGGATAAAATATCCACAGACCCGGATACTCCTGCTTCATCTTTATTGATCGTGGAGACCGTATTAAAATTAGTATCCGCTATCGGCTGAATATCGTGGTAATAGATAAAATGAAAGGAAAGGATATCAACAGGATAAAAAGAGACCTTAACCCCCGCATTATAATAAAAATAAGGCTCGTCATACTCTTCCTGATATTTGAATAGAATAGAAGGTTTTATAAACAGCCTGTAAGGAGCTTCTCTATAATGAAGAATATCGGATGGAAAGACAGGATTAGCGATCAGGTTTTCCGCCTCATTATTAACATCTTCTTCAGAAAGCTCATAATAATCAAGGATATCTCCCGCCCGGGTGAGCACCTTAACTACTTCCATATAATCATCAAAAAGATCTTCCACCATGGAATACATTACGGAAAGAAATAAGGTCTCACCGGGTGAGAAGTTCATTTTTTTCATTCCGTTTATTTCATGAAGTGACAGGATGTCCTGATCATATAAAAGTGTATACAGTTCATCTTCCTTGTCTCTATATTCCCGGTCCACTCTTTGTATCAGATCATTCAAGGCATAGACCTGATAAATCGAAAGAACAAAGAAGAAGAACAGAAATGAAAAAAAAAGTTTTTTCACAAATTTTTAGTATACTGAAGTAACAAAGCAAAAGATGATCCATGCAGGACCCTGCTTTTACTGCATTTCCTTCTGTATTTCCTTTAAAAGATCTTCAGCCGCTTTGGAAGCATTATCTTTATTAATGGTTACAGCGGCCTCTTTTACGGCTTCTTCCTTTGAAATAAGTTCCGGCACCTTATCGGATCCCTGCTGGCAGGAGATCAAAGAAAATACTAAAACTACTGCTATGCCGATCGAAATTAAATATTTCATTATTCTCCCCCTTCATCATCATTATTTTCTTTCTCTTTGTTATCTTCTTTAATCTCTTTTGCAGTTTTAATCTTATTCATCTCTCTGTTATAACGCTGCAGTTCCAGTTTCCTTAGTTTCTGGCATTTCTCCAGGATCTTTTCATCATTCTTCTCATTACCCATCTTTTCGATCCTGTCGATCTGGGCCATTCTTCTTTGATGTTTATTCTGTTCTCTGACCATTTTTGATAGCTGTTTGTCAGACTTTTTCCCGAATTTTTTCATTGCCATTTCTTTATTTTTATCTTTCTTAACTGCTTTCTCTCTTTTCATCTTCTTTTCTTTTTTTTCTTTCTTCTCTTTCTTATCAAGTTTCATTTTACTCATATGCTGTTTCGCCTCTTTCTTTGCCAGAGACTTCCCTTTTCCCTCTTTCTGTGCAAAGACAGGACCTTCGATAAGTCCCATGATCAGAGCAAAAACCAACAGTACTTTAGTAATAGTCCTCATATATTACCTCCTTAAAAAGTGTAGATTCCTAAATTAGCAAATTTATTTTAATTGTCAATTGGTTTTTTGACTATTACACATGCTTTTTCTTATCATCATTTATTGAAAAAGAAAGTCTAAAAAATCCCGTTTGACAATTACCTTAAATTGATTATACTAAAAGCAGGCTCATTAAAAAATATCCAATCCATTCTTTCAAGGGGGATAGAATGAAATCAGGAATAAACCTTATTCTCCTGTATAGTATTCTGATCTTAAGCACTCCGGTCTTCTCTGAATCCGAGCCGGACCAGATCGACTCTGACAGGATAATCCTGGCGGAATGGAAGGGTAAGGCATATCTGGCACGGATCCTTTCAGAAAAGGACGGGAAGTATTTAATATCATATCCGTTCTATCATAAAGACTGGGACGAGTGGGTGGAAAAGGACCGACTGATCATCCCTTTAAAAACAGGCATGGTGCTCCGGGAAGGAAGATGGTACTTTGCAGGACTCCTTAATAAAAATAAGAAAGAATACAGCATACTGATGATTAAAGGAAGAATAAACGAGATCATCAAAGTGCCGGCTCAAGACTTTGTCGAGGTTATAGGCCTGGCCAGGGTGGAATGGGAGGGCAGCTGGTACAGAGCCGGTATACTGAAAGAAGAAGAGAGGAAATTTTACATCAGATATGATGAATACGAATCAAAATGGGATGAGTGGGTTTCGCTGTCCCGTATAAAGATGGAATAATGGATCAGGAAAGCTGATTCAGACGCAAAGCAAGGGGCCTGTGAAAATGATCAGCAAACAGAAATTCCATGAAAGAGGAAGCCCTTTGGATCTCGCCGAATGTTTCGGTCAATTCAACGACACGAAGTTTATCAGAACGCAAATCCAGGTAGAAATGCCCGGCATCATTCCCGATCGGATTGATACCGATCAGGAGATAGTCCTTCAGGTTTTTTATTCCCGCCTCATGGAAACGCCTGTCCAGCTTCTGCCTTCTCTTTTCATCCATCCTCTTCCTCTTATAACAGTACTTAAAAACAGCCTCATAACTGATATCGACAGGTGACTTGCTTATATAAAATGTGCCGTCCCCTCGGGAAACTTCTTCCTTTGCATAAGCCTCTATCCTTCCGGTATCATGGCCCATGAAGCGCAGAAAGACTTTATAATCTTCAGGGAGCGGTTGATCACAATATTTCTCCAGTTCAGAGATCTCCTCTGCGGTTACGCCTATGATCTCTTCTTTGAAATCAGGATATTCGTCTAAAATTGCATTAATCAGGATCTTCATAATAAACGTCCTTATTTAAAATGATAGACTTTCTGCATCTGAATGCCTATCTTTAAAAAACTTCTATATTTACTCTTCTTTAAATACCGGACGATCATATCAGCCTGCTCTATATTATTATCAACAGGTACCAGGTAGGTTCTTTCAAACGGCATAAATTGCTCCACAAATTTAAAGTCCCTTTTCCTCTCAATTACGAACTTCAATTCGCCGGCGAGTTTCAAGACTTCTTTTTTTATATTCCCTTCTCTTTTAGGAGAGACCGTGACCCAGTCTGTTTTTTTCAGCCAATCCTGAAAGAGCGTTCCGTTTGTTTCCACGGCAATGGAATATTTCAATTGCTTTGCAATCCTGATGACTTCACTCAGGTCATAAAGGAGCGGTTCCCCGCCGGTTATGATCAGAAGATCTGCTTTTGTACTCTGCTTTTTCAGTATATTCCTGATCTTTGAAAGGGAAAAATATTGAAACTCTTTCAGGGCATATTTTGTATCACAAAAAGAACAATCCAGATTGCATCTTCCAAAACGAAGGAACAGGGAAAGCTTTCCGCAATTAGCTCCTTCCCCCTGAACGGACAGGAAATATTCATTGACAGGATATGTTAAAAGGTCATTACTCATATTTGAATGGAGATCCGGAACCTGATAATTATCATCACTATTGAACTAATTTATAATTCTTTTTCATTATCTGCAAGGTACTGCCCAGGCTTTTCAGCATGCTTTTTGCTTTCTTTTTATTACCGGAATAATACTCGCAGATCGCAAGATTATTCTTTATTTTATCATCATCTTTTAATTTTAATGCGTCAATAAACAAATTTTTTGCTTCTTTATAATTGGCAGAAAGCATCTTGATAATACCGCCGCAATTCAATAATCTGTGATCTTCCTGCCCGAATTGTTCGAAAGCTTCTTTGTAAAATTTCTCCGCTTCTGCGGAATTATTCTGTTTTAAACTGCAATTGATCAGCATAATATAGGTATCGATCTGATCGTTCTTTATAGATAAGGCACGCTTCAAATTTATCAGAGCTTTATTATACTCCTTCTGAGTATAATAAAGGAGACCCAGGTTAAAGTACCCGTCAAAATAATTATTCTTTAAGATCACCGATTTGACAAAGTAATTCCTTGCTTCCTCATGATCATTCTTTTCAACCATTAACAACCCGATCATATTATATGCTTCATAATTGCCGGGATCTTTTTCAACTATTTTCAGGTATTTTTCTATATCTGTATCCTGTGCATATAACTGAAGGACAGTACTGACCATGAATATAATAACGAAGAGAGAACGTATAAATAATATCACCTGTTTAGTCATATCGGGTTTTCACCTCTTTAGAATAAAGCAGTTTTATTTATAAAGTCAACTAATTGGTAAAACCGGGAGATATCCGGCACTTTTGATCTTTATCGGATAATAACCAGCTTCACTTTTTTACTGTTATTCTTATTATCTTTAAATAAGAGAATATAGACACCGCTTTTCACGGGCCTTCCTTCATTATCTGAACCGTTCCAGAAATACCGTCCCACTGCGGTCTCCAGGTTCTGCCATTCCGAGACCAGCCCTCCCCCTATAGAGTATATCTTCAGAT
>JAHITG010000438.1 GCA_018817865.1 Spirochaetota bacterium | reverse complement strand
TGATAATAATACTATTGTTTCCAATACTATTGAAGGTTCCGGACAGAGGGGGATCTTCATTGACAATGCTGATAATTCGGGTATATATTACAATTTGATCCACCGAAATCAGGAAGTCGGTATATATATTCGAAATACCGCCACCAATAATAATATTATCAATAATACGGTTTTTAATAATATAAGTGATGACGGCATATACTGGCAGGGAAGTGCAAGCGGGAACATTGTTAATAATATAATAATGTCAAATGGAAATGGAGGGACTGATTACGGTATCGATTCTGCTTCAACCGGGACTATTTATATAGGCAATAATGATCTTTATGGAAATGCCGACGGCCCGACAAATTCAACAGGTGCAAGTTTTAGCTGGGGAGCCAATAATATATTTCAGGATCCGTTGATCGATACCACGTCGACATTTGAGATTACAACTGATTCAAGCCCTGTTGTGGATAAAGGGGCTGTTGTTCCGGGGATCACGGTTAATTATAAAGGTACTGCTCCGGACATGGGATGGAAAGAATGGCCCACACCTGATCCCGCAGTCACCACTACCAATACTAATATAGCAACGGTCAAGATACCGGATGAGGATGCAGCGGTTTACAACAACCTGCTGGATCTCTCCACGGGCCAGCCAGCAAAGATCGTTTTCGGGAAAGCCTGCAGTGTGGAGATTAAAATATACAACATTAGACGTGTTCTGGTAGCATCTTTTAATAAACAGAGCTACAAGGCCGGGGAAAGCAAGGACTGGTATGGAACCATAAATAAAAGCACAGACAAGGTCGGTTCCGGAGTTTATATCGTAGTGATTACGGGTGATATCAATAAAAAATTGAAGATCCTGGTGAAGAAATAAAGTGATTTGTATGGCAGATATTATATTGTATGTAGGGACAAGGCATGCCTTGTCCCTACAGGCTGAGTAGAGATAATTTATGGAATAAGGAGGAAAATCACATGAAAAAGATTTTAATTTCATTACTTTTGATTTTATTTACAGCAGGCTATATTCAGGCAGGAGACGGTGAAGCAGGGATCCCATTGTTATTGATGGACTCCTTTGGCGCCAGAACCATGGCATTGGGTGAGACATTCACCGGCATAGCTGATGATATCAATACACTGTCAGTCAATCCGGCCGGATTAAATACACTTGACAGTATTGAAGCTTCCTCATCCTATATGACCTATCATGTAGATAGTTTTTACGGATTTATAGCCGGTGGTATGCCCTTACCGGGAGATGCCGGGTATATAGCCCTTGGCGCAGCAACATTCTCAACCAAGGATTTTGACTGGTTTGATTCTACCGGGACAAAGCAGGATGCGAGCCTCTCAGCAGGCGATATTGGAATAATTCTGGGATACGGGTTCAGCCCGTTCAAACTATTCGGTATGGGAGACGTGTTTCATCTTGGAGTGGGTATCAAATATGTCCAGTCCAAACTGGCTGAAGACAGCCAGAGCGTTTTTTGTTTTGATATCGGCGGATTGGTTAAGATGAACTTTGTGAGTCTCGGAGATGGTGAGAATAAAGATAATCTGGGGATCGGTGTTTCCGTGCAGAATATCGGCTCAGGTGTGACCTATGGAAGCGAAGAGACCCCTCTTCCACAGAATATCCGGCTCGGGATCGGGTATGGCTTTTACAAGAGCACTTCTCACAGCGTACTCTTTGGATTTGATATTAATATGCCGAGTGACAGTTCACAGATCATGGGAGCAGGCCTTGAGTATTCTTTTATGCAGATGGTATTCCTCCGGGGCGGATATAAGATCTCGGATATAGATGGTGACGGCCCTTCCTTTGGAGGAGGCGTAAAGTATAAAATGCTTAAGATCGATTATGCCATGATCCTTGTGGATGGATTCGATTCCCTTCATAATGTATCCTTAGGCGTGAAATTTTAAATTAAAAGAACCGGGACAGGTACAATACTTTCATTGTACCTGTCCCAAAATTAACATGCATAAAATTTTTTTTTTATTATTGCTCCTTATCTCTTCAGGATCTGTTTCGTTATTACCCTTATCAGCTCAAACGAAAAGCCCTTCTGTACTGAAAAAAACTGTAAGAACGGAGATCAGGGCCTGGTCCTGGTCGAACAAGACCGGTGGTTATTATCAGATCCCAAATACCCGTGTGATCATTGAACAGTTCAATCAGAAAGGTGAGCTGAAAAGAAGGTCTGTTTATCTGAAAGGGAACAGCCTGTATCAGAGGTCCTATTTTTATTACAAGGACGGGAACCTGTACCAGATCATGACTCAAGATGCAAAGAAACGGTTGATCACTTCTTCCGTGCTTAAGAAGAACAGCGACGGGTTATACAGGTTTATTTATAATGACAGAAATAAACTGACAGGGTATCAGCTTTATGTTTTTAGTACTGACGGCCGGTTGAAGGAGAAGATATTTTTTAATGAAGACAAAGAAGAAGTACAGAAATTAAAGTATATATATGGCGATGGAGGGCTTCTTAATGCCCGGATTTTGTATAATACGGATGGGAAGGCCCTTCATATGTCCGAATACCAGTATCAAAAATTTGATCAGAACGGGGACTGGACCGTAAGGAACGAGGTTCAGAGTTATGGTGATGTCTATGCCTATCCCAAGGAAGTGGCCATCCGCAGTGTACAGGATACGGCAAATAAGGAACAAAATACACTGCCTGATGAGGGAGGTCCGAGCCTGATACCGGAATTTGAGCGGCCCGAGTTATCTGTAGATGTCTTTCTGGATATGACGGAAGCACTTTCAAAAGAAAAGACACCCGGAGCAAAGGTTCTGGCAACGGCTTTAAAGCATATTAAGGCCAAAACCATTATCAAGGGAAGCTGCTATAACTGGATCGATATGATCTATAAGGAATTAGGATATAAAGAAAAGAAGAGGGAGAAGGTCTTCTGGGGCAAAGAATCCGGGCCGTACGCGGATGCTGAAGTTTTAGAGCCGGGTGACTGGATCATGTTCAAGAACCTGACATACGGGGAGATCGGTCACAGCGGGATCTTTCTGGGGTGGTTGGATCTTGACAGGAGGAGCGCGATCGTGATCGGATATGCAGGGGAGAACAGGACAGCGCCAGGCCGCTTCCGCGAATACGAGATCACCCAACTTTTCGGAATCTTCAGAGGGGTCAACCCTTGAAATT
>JAHITG010000039.1 GCA_018817865.1 Spirochaetota bacterium | reverse complement strand
AATATTTATTATTTCCCCGCCCGCAATCGAATATATATTTATCTGAAAATGAGAGGGCAGATTATGAAAAGTAATATGTTGGATATTATTTTTCTCAGGCCGAAAAGGATTTGGAGATAAAACTATACTGTCTATAGAATATACGTTTTGGGCCGCTGATATTTCCTGTGCTTGCAGAAAAGATGTCTGTTCCAGGCACCAGGTTGCCTGAAATGCGGTATCAATTGCTGAAACTTTCCAAAAAGCTGTTTCTGTGACAGGAATTTTTGACTGATAAAAGCAGGTTGCCCCCATCCATCCCTGGGGGACGTTCCCTATATTTGCCTGGCCCGGCGGATAATTTATGTTGGAGGAGCTGATATCATAAACACCTGAATTTGTGCCTATGGCGATTTTATAGCGCAAAACATTGGATGGCGTGTGATCATCTGATGACTGATCCCATTGAAAGCGGTAGTATCCTCCTGAGTTAATTGCATTCATTCCGGTAGGAACAGATGGTTCATTATTAGGTGTGTTTTCATTGTTAGTGAAGATTATAAACCTGTTATTTACTCCATCCCTTCCTGTTAAAGCAATATCAAGATCACCGTCATTATCAATATCTCCAAAGGCTATGGATCCGTCATTAACTCCCTGGTTAATACCTATTGGTTCTTGTATATTAGTGAAAGTTCCTCCATCATTACGGAAAATAATAAACCTTCGATTTGGCCCAATGTTGTCTCTTCCAGTTAAGGCAAGATCCAAATCACCATCATTATCAATATCTCCAAATGCTATGGATGATTCCCAAACCCCCTGATCACTACCCATTGGTTCCTGTATATTTGTAAATGTGCCAGCATCATTACGAAAAATTATAAACCGGTCATTTATTTCGCGCCCTGTTAAAACAATATCCAAATCATTATCATTATCGTAATCTCCAAATGCTATGGAAGGATACCAAACACCCTGATCTGCACCCATTGGTTCTTGAGCATTTGTAAATATGCCTGCTTCATTACGAAAAATTATAAATCTGTAATTCGGCCCATCTGTTCCTGTTAAAGCAATATCCAGGTCACCATCATTATCATAATCTCCAAATGCTATGAATGACATCTCAACTCCCTGATCGACACCCATTGGTTCCTGTATATTTGTAAATGTACCTGAATCATTCCGAAAAATAATAAACCTGCGATTTCCTCCATCCGCTCCTGTCAAGGCAATATCCAGATCACTGTCATTATCAATATCACCAAATGCTATGGATGAATAAGACCCAACCCCAAGATTTACGCCCATCGGCTCCTGAACATTAGTAAATGTGCCTGAATCATTGCGAAAAATTATAAATCTAGGACCTCCTCCATCCCCTGTTAAAGCAATATCCAGGTCACCATCATTATCATAATCTCCAAATACTATGGATGAACTATTTACTCCTTGATTTGCACTCATTGGTTCTTGATCAAGATTAAAAGTTCCTGAATCATTGTGATAAATTATAAATCTGTTATTTGCGCCATCATCTCCTGTCAAGGCAATATCCAGGTCACCGTCATTATCATAATCACCGAGTGCAATAGAAGAAACCCATACTCCAAGATCTACTCCCATCGGCTCTTGGTCATTAGTAAAAGTCCCTCCCTTTAAGGGAGTAATGAACAAAGTGAATGAGAAGAAGATAAATAAGTGCAAAATATGATTTCTTTTTAATTTATAATTCTCTACGGCTTTTTCTCTCATTTCTATCTCTTTTTGATTTTATTTTTATTTTTAGTTTTAGTTATTTTTAGGGACGGTCTTCCATATTCCACTTCTTTATATTCTGTGTGTCTATTTTGATAAATGTTAAAACCAGGCACCTTTTTTTCTTTTATTTATACTTTTTTATAAGAGTTGCTTTTAAAGGACAATAATAATTATCCTTTGGAGGTTGGATAATCTCCCAAATTAATTTATCTTTTTTCAATTTTAATTTTATTTTTCCTTTTGCTCTACTATAAAATGAAATAAAATCAGTAATTATCTCATTTCCTTTTGTGTCTATAAATTTAAAAGAGGTTTCATTATTTTCACTACAATCAATTCTATTTCCTTTTAAAAAAATTCCACAGTGACTGCCATAATATATGTTATTTTCTTTTTTTATTGTTAGTGAAAAATCTTGATTATTATTATTTTTTTCCCATATCCATCTTCCTTCATAACCTTGATTATTTGATGAACTTATGGATTTATTAGAACATGATAATAAAACCGAGAGAATTAATAGAAAAATAATTTTTTTCATTTTATACTCCTTTGATTATAAACTATTTTTGGTATTTAATTGAATTTATTCTATTCATCCAACCGTCTTTGAATTTTTTTAATGAAGGATTATTTTTTATTATTTTATTATAATATTTTATTCTAGTATTTTTAAAAGAATAGAATATTTTTTTTGGATTTGCATTATTAATAGCTTTTAATGTATTAGAGCCCATTTGTCCATCAATTTTTACATTATTACCCATTGAATTTAAAGTTGATTGCATATTAATAATAGATGTTTTTACTCCTGCATTT
>JAHITG010000437.1 GCA_018817865.1 Spirochaetota bacterium | reverse complement strand
TCAACAATATCTCCATGATGAAGAGCATTATCGATCGTGATCCCAAGCTGTTTGCCGATCTTTTCAAATAACTCGACATCTTTTATCTGAAAAGGCTGTAAATTCTCTTTTTTACCAAGGCCAAGGATACTGACCAGTTTATCCTGCATGACAAAAGGGATCAAAAGTACCAGTGATGTTTCGTAAAAAAAATCAAGAGCTTGCTTCTGTATAGAAGCATACTGTGGGTCGATCTCTACCTGGGAGAGTTCGAGTGTACCAAGATGGGTTTCCATCCATGTTAATAGTGGATCTTTTTTTAAGAGGGATACTTCTTTTTTCTCTTTCTTTCCTTGATCTAATTCCGGATAACCGAAAGAGTAAAATTCTTCAAAGGAGTCCTTATCAACCGGTCTGATCAGGAGTAGTCCATTCCTGACATAGAGCAGCTCTTTGATCTGATCAAAGAGGCTTTCGCCGAGTACCTTCAGATCAAGGGAACTTCCAATGCGTGAAGGCATTTCAGCTAAGGCCAGCTGGTAATCATATTTACGCCTCCTGAAGAAATGGTCAATACGAGGTTTGACACGATTATAGTATGTAAGGAAGATAAGTAAAGTGATCGAAATGATCCCGGCGATCCATATAGGATTCAGTAAAATGATCTTCTCCTTTAGGACCATAAAGACTATTCCAAACGGCAGAATCAGAAGTGTAAGGCTCAATAGCCATAAAGCCGTACGATGGATTACTGTATCGATCTCCATTAGCTTGTATCGTATAATAGCAAATGTAATGATTATAGAATAAAAGAAACAGAACCAGTTGCTCAAGGGATGGATACGTATATTATAGAATAAGAAAAAATTCATGGAACCGCCTGATGCGGCAATTAGCATTGCAAAGAGTATGTATTTAAGCTGGGTGCGTTTGTAACCTGAGGATTTTCCCAAAGCCAGTACTAAAAGAAGTATAGAATAGGAAAAACCTGAGAAAAAAAGACCCATAAGAGCGGGATAAAGAGATCCCGGTACTGGCCAGAGTCTGAAATACCATTTAGGTTCCATGTCCTGTATTATTAAAGGTGTGAATAGATCTACAATTATTATTGCTGCCATGAAAATATAATAGAAGATCATTATTTTATATTTCTTTTTTAACTCTCCTAGATAGATCAGGACATATCTAAGGAAAGCAACAGGTATGATAGCAACTCCTATGTGAAGTATCCTGTTCCATAAAAGGGAAGTTTCCTTTCCGGGGGACACCTGACATATAAAAAGGGCACCTGACCATAAGGCCATGCTGGCTAAGAAAAGAGTATAGCTTCTATTAACCGGGGATTTCGGATTTTTAAAGTAGACGAAAATACCCATTAAAGTAACTGAGACAGCCGTGAAAATAGCTGACAGATTATATATCGATTCTAAGAATGCTATTCCTTCCTGAAACAAAGGAGCCTCCTGTGAAGGTTAAAAATAGTACCTCAATAATATTACAAAAATAATAATAAAAGTCAATTTTTTTATATTATTGATTATTTACTATACATTCAGTAATTTAAATTTATACAGTTATTTCCTTAAAGCTTGACTTTTTTTTAAATTATTGTATATTTAAGTCATATAAAATTTATATTTTTATATATTATGACATTATATTAATATATATTGTGCGCAAACGATTGCAACTCAGAGGAGTATTAGAGGATAATAATTTTCATCTTTTAATCAAATAGAAGTAAATAACATGAAGATACATAAGCTAAAAAATATAATATATCTCATTCTATTATCTGTACTCAGTCTGTTTATTATTATACTTCCTGTATCTGCTAATGTCTTTGATATTATTGAGATACGGAACATATCCGATGACCGGAAAACAAATGTGATCACCTGGAATACCAATGTAAAGACCTCATCTCAGGGTTGGATCGTAGCGGATCAGTATTTATATATTCATTATGATAAAAATCATACCATCAGTACCGGGTGGGGCCTGGAGATATATACAGATAATAAGACCAATACAGCTAATCCCATGTACATCGGGCCTTCGGATGATCCGTCAGGACTGATAAAGACGGCCACATCCAATGTAGTTCTTCCCTTGGCATGGAGGATATTTAAAGAGATCCAGACCAATGTGCCGGATCCGCTGGAGAGGGCTGATCATTCCGGGTTCCAGGATTATGCATGGCATTTCCTGCAGGATAAACGCTCACCCAGCTTTTTGAATGAGAAGGATTACCTGGTACCTTATGACCAGGGGGGGATCGCATGGCATGAGGGAAGTCGGCAGAATAAACCCACTAATGCATATGTTTATATTGCAGCCAATTTTGATTATGCAGCCAATTTTGAATACAAGACTTCCATGCTGAAACTGGTTGAGTTCAACAATCCGACCCTGCCAAAATTCTTAATGAATTATTTTTATGTATATTATAACGTATGGAAGGATCAGGAGCCGGTACCGAATCATTTTATTCCTGCATATGAAGATTGGGGTGGTGGTGCAATTCCTACTACAATAAATTTTGAATATACGGCGGATTATAAAAGTCCTGGTTCATGTATAAATATTACTTTTGGAGGAACCTCAAAGGGCGCTTTAGTATGGTATGAGCCGGGCAGTGACTATAACTGTCCATCAGGGCCGGGAGTCGGATATAATCTTACAGGGGCAACCAGACTTTCATTTTGG
>JAHITG010000436.1 GCA_018817865.1 Spirochaetota bacterium | reverse complement strand
GGAGGAGTAAGGATAGGAGAAAAAGTAGAGTTATTAAAAGTAATATTGATAATAGAAAAACAGATAGAAGAATCACCAAACCTCTCTTTTTAAAATGTTTGCGATATAATAGAGTAAAAAAATTAGTAGATAAAGACCAATATTATTTTTTTAGGGAAATTCAATCGGGTAATAATCATCGTATTATTAGAAATGGAAAGGAGCTTGTAAATTATGCCTCAAACAACTATTTAGGCCTTGCAAACCATCCAGCAGTTATTGAGTCCTCAATTAAGGCTATTGAAAAATACGGCACTGGAACTACAGGTGCAAGAATGTTAAATGGAACTATGGATTTACATAATCAATTAGAAGAAAAATTAGCTAAATTTAAAGGTGGGGAAGATTGTATGTTATGTAGTTCTGGATATCATACAAATGTAGGAGTTATTTCTGCTTTAATTGCAAAGAACAATCATATTATAATTGATAATAAATGTCATGCAAGTATTGTTGATGGATGTTGGCTTTCAGGAGGCAAGATCTCTATTTTTAAACATAATAATTTAAAAGATTTAGAAAGTGTATTACAGGGGATAGATATTAATTCGCCAAAAATTATTATTGTTGATGGTGTTTATAGTATGGATGGTGATTTAGCAAAACTTGATTTCATATATAAGATAGGAGAAAAATATAAAAGTGTCATTATGGTTGATGATGCTCATGCTGTTGGAGTAATAGGAAAAACAGGTCGGGGAACATCAGAACATTTTGATTTACAGGGTAAAATTGATTTAATGGTTGGTACATTGAGTAAAGCACTTGGAGGTATTGGTGGATTTGTAGTTGCAAGTAAAAAAATAATTCATTATTTAAAGCATAATAGTAGATCATTTATCTTTTCTGCAAGCATTCCTCCTGCCAATTGTGCAGCTGCATTAAAGGCTTTAGAAATAATTGAAAAAGATTTAACATGGCATACTAAGTTATGGAATAATATTACTTATTTAAAAAAAGCATTAGTAATTTCAGGTTTTGATATTGGTAATTCGGCCTCAGCTATAATACCGGTAATAGTCAAGGATGAAATCCTTACTTATAAAATAACTGGAATGTTGGAGAAACAAGGCATATATGTAAATGCTATAGCTTATCCTGCAGTAAGAAAAAGAGCAGCAAGATTAAGAGTAAGTGTGATGGCAACGCATAATCAGGAAGATTTAGATCTATTTATTAATAAAATAAGAAAATTAGGTAGACAATTTAATACTATTGAAAACTAGTGTAAGTGGAATAAATAATATTTATTAAATAAAGCCAAATTTGAATACAATATGTCAAAAATTTACATAGAATGGATTATTTTATTAGTTGGCTGTATTAACCTATTTTTAGCCATTTTTGTTGCTATTAAGATTCCTCGCAAAAATTTTTTAAGAAATTATTTTGTAAATTTTGCACTTACGACTTCAGTTTGGCTATTTAGTAATGTAATTCTTGCTCATACGGACTCGTTTTTTTGGTTTAAAATGGCATATGCACTTGGAACTCTTACAGTCTCAAGTGGACTTGTGTTATGTATAAGTTTTTCTCTTCAAAGAAAAGTATCTTTTAAATTATTCTCAATACTATACTCTATAGGGTTAATATTCTTTTCCCTTTGTTTTATTGATGGAATCTTTTTTATAAAAAAAAGTACTGGTCCTGTTACAAATAGTTATACTTCTTTATTTTTATTATATTCAGGATATCTGTTCTCAGTGATTATATTCTTATTGTTTCGGATGTTTAATTGTATACGGAAATTTAAAGGTATACAAAGGCTTCAAGCAATATATATATTTTTAGGTGTTTTAGGTTTTGGAATATTTGCTTTTTTAATGAGTTTCCTTCTTCCTATGTTTGGTTATCCCCAATTTGCATTATTAGATACATGTGGAACTCTCTTCTTTGTAGGATTAACTGCCTTTGCAATAGTTCGTCATCATTTAATGGGAATAGATGTTGTTATTAAAAGGAGTACTATATATACTTTTATGCTAATCTTTGTTATTGGGGTATATATTGCTACTATTTTTCTTTTTGAAAATGTTTTTCAAAAATTTATAGGCTATTATTCTCTATTGAGCCGAATTGTAGCAGGGTTTGTTATTGCTATTACTTTTCTTCCCATTCGAAATAAACTGGAAAGGATCATTGATAAGGTTTTTTTCAGGGAAAAATACGAATCCATTAAGGCTCTTAATAATTTATCGCAGAGTCTTATCACCATACTGGACCTGAGGGACCTGATGGGCACTATAGTAAAAGAGATAAGCCAGATCATGAAAGTAAAGAAGATCTGCCTTCTCTTTCAGAACGGCCAGAAGAATACATATCAGGTCAAAGCTTATGTGGGATTTGAGAATTATATCAGAAAGGTGAAATTGTACAACAGGAACAAACTGATCTACTGGCTGCGAAAAGAGAAAAGGGTTGCTGTCAAAGAGAAGCTGGTGGAAAAAGATGAAGACCCGGGTGTTGCACATGTCATAAAGCAGATCGAGCGTCTTGAAGCTGATTTGGTGATCCCCTTGCTCTTTGGTAACCAGATGATCGGTATCCTTACTCTGGGGAAAAAGAAAAGCGGGGATATTTATTCTTTAGAGGATCTCAGCCTTTTAAAAAGTATCGGTAACCAGGCTTCCATCGCCTTTGCTAATGCAAAATCATATGATGATCTGAAAAAGACGTATCTGGGAACCATCGAAGCGTTCATTAAAAGCATTGAAGCCAAGGACCGCTATACATGGGGCCATTCCGAGCGTGTTGTTGAGTTTGCTTTAAAGATTGGAATTGAGATGGATATTCCAAGGGATAAGATAGAGTTATTGAAATATGCCGGGTTTTTGCATGATATCGGGAAGATCGTCATTGACCGGTATATACTCAACAAGCCGTCTTCTTTGTCAAAAGAAGAATTTGAGGAGATCCAGCTCCATCCTTCTGTAGGGAAAAAGATCGTCTCGCAGGTCAAATTCCTGGAGGAAGTGGGTGATATCATTCTGCATCATCATGAGCGTTGGGACGGGAAGGGCTATCCTGATAAACTGAAGAAGAACCGTATCCCGCTTCTTTCCCGTATTCTCTGTGTAGCGGATGCTTTTGATGCCATGACATCATCACGGCCTTACCGCTCAAAACGCTCATATCTGGAAGCTTTAAAAGAGATCGATAAGTACAAAGGAACACAGTTCGATCCTTTGATCTGTGAATACTTTGTAAAATCCTTCAATTTCACTTCACTTGACTGATAAAAGAATCGGGACAGGTACAATACTTTTTACCCTTCGGGCACAAGTAAAGTACAGTTTTGGATATCCGATGATTCCGTGATTTGTATAATCGGGGACTACACTTTTTAGGGTATCTTCATAATATTTCCCGGAAAGAAGTAATAAAGCGTTCAGTTCAACCAGGATCTTATAATCGGATTTGATCCCCTTGCCGGGGCAGCAGCGGTGATCGGTGAAGACCAGCGGAGTTTTATTATGCCATTTTTTCAGATCAGAAATATGGCTTGCAATCGTGATAACTCCTCCAGATGAATTATAAATGATCGCATGTCCTCTTTTTTCCAGTTCATTAATAAGCGGAGTAATGTGAGTGAGGTACAAATCTCTATCATATACAATGTTTATCTTCATCAATTTTTTAAAATATTTCACATCAATCCAAAGTCAATAAAAAATTGAGATTAGACTGCATTAGTATGGAAGGTAGCCGCAGGCTAAAGCCTGCGGTTAACTAAATAATCAGGGTCAGATCCCATTATTCCTATTAGTATAAAAGATGGCATGATTTGCAGTTTTACTATGGATAATTTTTAACTTGACTTATAAAATTACCATGTTATTATATAAGTATGTTTAAAAGATGGCTTTCACTTAAGCATGATAAAAGTATACTAATTATTGGTCCAAGACGTTGTGGAAAGACAACTTATTTAAAACAAAATTATCCAGATTGGAATTATGCTACTCTGGATGATCTGGATTTTCTTGGATGGGCTAAAAAAGATCCAAAAGGTTTTATACAGCAGTTTGGAGAAAGATTTATTATTGACGAAATTCAAAGATACCCTGAATTAACTATCGCGGTAAAATATGCCATAGATAATAAAAATGCAGAAGTACTAATGACCGGATCAAGTGCTTTAGGACTACTTGATTCCACAGCTGATACATTAGCCGGCAGGATTCGAATATATTCATTTCCCACAGCCTGCTGGGGAGAAAATGATGGGATGCCGGATCACTCGATATTTTCAGATAAATTAGATTACAGTAAAATAAAAGAAGCAAGCCGTTTATTAAAGGAAGCAGTAACTTATGGCCAATTTCCTGAAGTTATTACTCAGAGTAATGAAGATCAAAAAAATGAAATTTTAAAGAATTATAAGAATACTTATTTTATAAGAGACCTAATGCAGCTTTCTAATATTGAAAATCTGGAAGCATTGCTGACTATTTTTAATCATCTTGCTCTCTCTATTGGATCACATCTTGAGGTCTCCAATTTTGCACAAAAATCAGGACTAAGTCACGTAACTACAAAAAAATATCTTAATACTCTTTATCAATCACAATTGACATTTAAATTATATGGATATCAGTATGGTCCGGTAAAACGGTATATGAAATCAGTTAAAACTTATTTTAGTGATAACGGCGTTATCAAGAGTTTGAATGTCCAATTAAATGAAGGTCAATTAATTGAGAATTTTGTTATCTCAGAATTAGAGAAGCGCAGGAAACTGGGGTATATTCAATGTGATCAATTTTTTTATTATAAAAGTGCTGCCGGAAGAGAGATTGACCTGATTTTTGAACATCTGGGGGAATTATATCTGGTAGAAATAAAAACTACCCTTAAGCCTTCATCCAGAGATATAAAAAATCTAAAAGAATTAAAGAAACAGATGAATCGCCCTTTAAAATTATATCTTTTTTATCTGGGTGAAGAATATCAGAATATCGAGGGAGTTAATATTATTCCTGTTTCAGCTTTGTACAAAGGAAAATAAAAGAACAAAAGGGGGCCGGTGCGTGACTATGTGACATTATAGATAGGGTATCGGGTCCTTCAGGTTATCGCTAAATTGACTTTTGATAACATTTTATAGGATATAAGGTACTTACTTACTTACTTATTTATTTATTCTCAGCTAGCCTTAAAAATTATTGTAATTATTTTTTATTTTAATAAGTTATTAGAATGAAGATAGTGTATATCGGGCATTCTTATATCGTGAAGATGAACCAGCAGAAGATCGATGAGATAAACAGGATCTCAGACCATCAGATCTATCTTGTCACTCCCAAAAGATGGAAGAATGTGATGATAAGGGGATTTAGTGCCGGATCTGATAAAGAGCCCGGAGTACATTATCTGGATGTAAAGCGCCCGGGGAATATGAAGAAATATACCTATAAAGGGTTGTTATCTGTTTTAAAAAAGATCCAGCCTGATATTATCCATATTGATGAAGAACCGTGGTTCTATGTTGCTTTTCAGATCATTTTTCTTGCAAAGTATTTTTTAAAGAAAAAGCCAAAGATCGTCCTGTTTACCTGGGAGAACATATATAAAAAGTTCAGCCCCCGCTACCGGTTTATCGAACGTTTTAATTTGAAAAATTGTGATACAATCATTGCCGGGAATAGAGAGGCATCCGGGATCGTAAAGAGAAAGAGGGCCGGATGTCCGGTTCATATTCTTCCGCTTGTAGGGGTGGACCTGAAGGATTACTCTTCCTCTAAGATCAGATCGAAAAAAGTTCGTATTGGTTTTATCGGCCGTCTTGTCAGGGAAAAAGGGATCCTGCTTCTTCTTTCCGCTTTTTTTCGTTTGACCGTAAAAAATAAAACTTTAACTATTATAGGACAGGGGCCTCTTTTAAAAGATATTAGAGATATTATTAAAAAAAGCGGACATTCCAAAGAAGTCTCTGTTTTAACAGGGGTAAAGCATCACCAGGTACCGGCATTATTTAAAAAGATGGATATTCTAGTCCTGCCGTCGTGTTCTACCAGAGCCTGGAAGGAGCAGTTCGGCCATGTGTTGATCGAAGCCATGGCAGGGAGGGTCGCCCTTCTCGGTTCATCCAGCGGGGCGATCCCGGAAGTGATCCGCGATGCAGGGATGATCTTTAAAGAGAATAATGTGAATGATCTATATAAAAAACTGGATCAATTGGTTCGGAAGAAAAAGCTTCGAAATATGTATTCTAAAAAAGGACATGAGCGTGTTCAGAAGCATTATACCAATGAAGTTCTTGCAGAAGAGACATTAAAGATCTATAATAATATCTCATGAAAATAACAGTTTCTCTATCAGCTTTGCCAGTTGGTGGTGATCACCGGGATCAATTAGATAAGAATTGTTTATTAAACTTAAAGCAAATTCCACTCCCCCGGTTCTGCTTCCGATCACAGGCAATCCGCAGAAATGGGCTTCATGATAAACGATCCCGAAACCTTCTACATCTCCTTTTTTTTCTATTTTTATCGGGGTCATGACAAAAAGATCGCTTACATTGTACCACTCGATCAGTTCTCTGTCATCTACTTCTCCGATCATTCTTGTCTGTTTTTCCAGGTTGTTCTTTTTAATACCTTTCCGTAATCTCTCTTTTAATGGCCCATCCCCGATAATAACATATAGAAGATCAGGATGTTTCTGTTTTAAGATCTTGATACTTTTCAGGACCGTAGTAAAGTCCTTTCTTTCTACAAGCCTGCCTACGGAAAGGATAACCTTCTTGTTCCTCAATTTATGCTTTTTTTTCAGTTCAGCGATCTTCTCTTTACTATATTTTTTAAATTTATTTCTATCGATCGGGATGCCGGTCAATCTTATCTTGTCACTATGTTTAATGTATTTTAAGACCATATTCTTCATATAGGGAGAAGTGACCCGAATTTCCGATGCAAACGCAAGTATCATCTTTTTTATAAATTCGGTGAAGAGACTGCGGGGTCGTAAAAATTCCCATCCGTGTAAAACAATGCTATACGGTATTCTTCTAGATTTCAGCCATAAAAAGGAGGGCCTGGCTGTTTCCCAGTGGAAGAAGAGGACTTTTTGAAAAGGCGATCCCTTATACAGTGAGGGGATCATGCTTTTAAGTTCATGCTCATTAGTAAAATAGGTGACATCTTTTAATTTTTCAATATTACTTTTGCTTTTATCCAGCACGGAAACATCAGCTTTTTTACCTAAATGTTTATACTCTTCATAGGCCCACCTGGCAATTCCCCCGGTTTGCGGTTTGAAATCGGTTGTTACTAATAATATCTGCTCTCTTTTTTTCATTCTATTGATAGACCTTCAGAATGGAATCCACGTGTTCCATTAAGGTGAATCTTTTTTTTATCTGTTTATAACCGTTTAGTCCGAATTTTTTCAGATCTCATGCCGCGGCCAATCGGCGAGCGATAGCCGGCCATCGTGCTTTCTTTTTGGGCTTCTTCTTTTTCCCATAATTTAGCTTTCAAAAACTCTAGGGCGACTTCTCGGTTTTGTTCTTGAGATCTTTCTTGT
>JAHITG010000435.1 GCA_018817865.1 Spirochaetota bacterium | reverse complement strand
GGGTGTTTCTGGTGTATGGAGTATCCTTTTGAAAAATTGAAGGGTGTGCATGAAGTGATATCGGGATATACAGGCGGAAAAGAGAAAGACCCGACATACGAAGACGTTGCAAAGAGTAAGACCGGGCACGCTGAGTCTGTGCAGATCACATTTGATCCTAAGGTGATATCTTATTCAGAGCTTCTGGATGTATTCTGGATGCAGATAGATCCGACTGATTCAGGAGGACAGTTTGTAGACAGGGGGGCTCAATACAGGAGTGCCATCTTCTATCATAATAACTATCAGATGAGAGAAGCGGAAAAATCAAAAAAGAAGCTGGAACAAAAGAAGATCTTTGATAAACCCATTAGAACTCAGATCGTTAAAGCTACCACGTTTTACCCGGCGGAAGGGTATCATCAGGATTTTTATAAAAAGTCTTCGGTAAGATATAAGTCCTATCGTATGCATTCCGGCAGAGATCAGTTCATTGATAAGTTCTGGGAGAGCAGTGCTGAGGTGACGGTTAAAAAAGATAAAAAATATACTAAGCCTTCTGAAAAGGAGCTGAAGAAAAAGCTGAATGACCTGCAATATAAAGTAACGCAGAAAGACGCGACTGAACCGGCATTTAAGAATGAGTACTGGGATAATAAAAAAGAAGGGATCTATGTGGATATTGTTTCCGGGGAGCCCCTCTTCAGTTCCAGGGATAAATTCAAATCCGGCACCGGATGGCCAAGCTTCACGAAACCTCTTGAATCCGGCAATATCGTGGAAAAGATCGACAAGAGCCTCTTTTCAACTAGAACGGAAGTAAGGAGCAAACAGGCTAATTCCCATCTGGGGCATGTATTTCCGGACGGGCCGGAACCCACGGGATTGAGGTACTGTATCAACTCGGCTTCTCTTCTGTTCATTCCAAAAGAAGACCTCAAGAAGAAGGGTTACGGCGAGTATTTAAAGCTGTTCGAAAAATAAAGGTGTGGTTACTGTATTGAATTGATGATCTCGTCAGCTGCGTCTTCTACAATATCGTCGAGCAGTTCGATCGGGTAGAACCAGTTGCTTTTTGATGCGCTGATATCCTGGGATGAGACCACCAGTCCCGTCTCGACACTGATCACTTTTATGGTCATTTTAAGCTTTGCCTTGGGGTAGATAGTCCTCTGATACTCTGTGATACTGCCGGTCATGATAAGTTCTGCTCCGCTTAGTTTCCCGATCTGGACAGCATCTTTTGCGTCTACTAAACCAGTTAATTGAAACTCCTGCTCTTTTAATATTTTATCCAGATTTTCTCTTTCAACAACCAGAAATCCTTTTCTATTCAGACCGGTGATCAGCTTTTTCTGTAATATTGTTACGGGTGAATCATAATCTTCTTTCATCTCTTTCGGCCTTACATCGGAAAAGGGTAAAACAGTAATTCTTTTTCCTGAAGCGGAAAGGGTGAATTTTTCAGGTTTTAAATTGTAATGTGAACTGCAGCTGCTGATGCTGAGGATCATTAGAAGCATAAAAATATATTTTTTCATATACTTTCTCCTGTATGTTATATTCAATGCTGTTAATACTTTTTTCAGTATGAATAATATTTTTAAAAACATTAAAGTCAAGTATTATATTATTTATGTTCAGTATTATAAATTAATAATGATTAAGTGATCTCATTTATATCGGATTTCTTTTAAAAAAATAAGCTTGCAACTCGAATTAAAAAATATAACTTGACGCTAATACTATTATTCTAAAATATCGTTTAAATGAGAGTTGTAAGGCAAGAATTGAACGAACATTTTACCATGATTAAAGAGTATCTTCCCTATTTTGATCTTGAAAATATAGATAAAGGCCTTCCTTATGAGTTGATACCTACTAAAAGCGGTCTTCCCACAGTAAAGACAGCTGTGAATGGGCATGAATTCTATATTCACAGCAAATATGACCCAGGAAAAGAAGCAAAAGATCTGGTCAGCAGAACGCATTATGAGAAGAATGATGTCGTCTTTATTCTCGGGCTGGGACTGGGATATCACCTTGCCGAGCTTGTCAAACTGTATCCTGATAATATGTTTATTATTATGGAGACGGACTCCGGGATGTATAATTCATTTTTTAATGTTACCCGCAGTGAGCTTATTAAAAACAGGAATTGCTTTTATTTATCTGAAAAGGATTTTGGTGATATAAACAATTTTATCTCTTATCTCACAGAGGTCAGAAAATTAAAAGATGTAAAGTTTAAGATCTTTAAACATAACGGATCTATTCAGACTGCTCCTGAAAAATATCGATCATTAGAAGATGAGTTAATGGGGGCTTTTGCTTTCTATTACAGTAATATCCTGACGGAAAAGAACTTTCAGGCATTATGGGAAAGGAATATCAAAAAGAACCTGAAAGATATTAAAAAGTCCCGGATCCTTAAAGAGTTAAAAAACTTTTATGCCAAAAAACCAATGATCATTGTTTCAGCAGGGCCCTCAGCGGAAGAACATATTCCTTTTATAAAAAAGAATCAGGATAAGATGGTCATCGTCTCGGTTGATACGGCTTTGCGATATCTATTAAAGAACCGGATCAAACCCCATTATGTCCTCAGTTTAGATGCCAAATATGAGAATATGGGTGATTTTAAATTTTTAGACACCTGTCATGAAACAAAACTGATCTATGACATTGTTTCATTTCCTTTGATCCGGAAGATGTTTCATGACAAATACATTACCTATACTCAAAAATTGATCAGGGATTTCTATACCGGGGAATTGAAAGAGATCCGGGATGAGAGTCTCAAAGCGGTTTTAAAGGAATATGGAGATTTTGGAGGGCTCCAATCGGGCGGTTCCGTCTCAACCAATGCCTTTGATTTCGCTTTATACACCGGTGCAGACCCTGTTTATCTTGTGGGGCTTGACCTTAAATACATTAATTTTAAGACCCATTTAAGGGGTTCTTATAAGGAAAAATATTTACTGGCCCGGACCAACAGGTTCTATAATTATGAAACGCTGAATTTTATTTCCGTTATTTCGAGAAAGAATATCAGGAAGATCGAGGACGGCCGTGTCGTTCATTATGATTTTATTCTAAGGAAGTATCAAAAATGGTTCAATGATGCTTTTGATCTTATCAGGGACAGGACAATAGAGAAACTATAGTTAAGGAATGAATTACCATGAAAAAATTTATTGATGAGATATATTTAACAGTTCAGTCCGGGTCAGGCGGCAGCGGGGCTGTCTCTTTTGAGCGGTCCAAGTACAAACCCATTGGCAGGCCGAACGGGGGAGATGGTGCGCGGGGAGGCCATGTTATTTTAAAGGTTGATACAAACCTCTCAGAACTTTCATATTTAAAAAAAACAAATCTTATAAGGGCAAAAAATGGAGGAAATGGCGCAGATTCTCATAAAAGAGGAAAGGATGGAGAAGATGTCTTTCTTGATGTTCCTCCCGGGGTCCTTATCAAAGATTACCGGACCAAAGAGCTGATAGCTGAATTGATCTTTCCCGGCCAGGAGTATATTATCGTCCACGGCGGTTGGGGAGGAAAGGGTAATGCTCATTTTAAGTCATCCACCAACCGCTCCCCCAGAAGACGCGATGAAGGGAAAAAAGGAGAAGAGAGGAAGATCATAATAGAATTGAAACTTTTAGCGGATATCGGGTTTGTCGGATTTCCCAATGCGGGAAAATCCACCCTTCTGAAGTCCCTGACCGATGCCAAGCCTGATATTAATGATTATCCGTTCACTACCTTGACTCCCAATCTGGGAGTATTTTATGATGAAAACCACCATCCTTATACGATAGCGGATATTCCCGGTATTATTGAAGAGGCTCACAAAGGGAAAGGACTGGGGTTGCGGTTTTTAAAGCATATCGAGAGAACCCGGATACTCGCCTTTATTATTGATGTTTCAGATCCGGAATATAAAAAGAAGGAAGCCATTTTGAATAGTGAACTCTCCTCCTATAGCGATCAGATGATGACGAAACAGTTCATTCTTATTGGTAACAAGATCGACCTGGTTGATGATCCTGACCATATTGATAAAAATTATATCCGTGTATCAGCACTTAAAAATGAGAACCTGGAGGATCTGAAGAAGGCATTTATTAAAGCTCTAAAGTGATCGATGCAAAGACAATAAAAATAGTTTTAATGAATAAATTGAAACTATAATAAATATTTTTTTAAAACCACAGAGTCACAGAGGCGCAGAGGAAATCAGAGTAAAAAAATTTAATTTAAATTATTAAGGATTTTTGGTTGCTATGAACTATAAATTATTATTTATAAATTTTTATAATAATAGTTTATCTATTGATTTTTAATAATAAAATTTATATAGATATAATTTTTATATTTCTCTGTGTCTCTGTGCCTCTGTGGTATTAAAAAATTGGATTGACAAATTAAATATTTTTACTACTATCCGATTATTAGACAACAAGGAGTTTGCTGTATGAGAAAAGCTGAAGTTAAAAGGAAGACAGGTGAAACGGATATTGTCTTGAAGATCGACCTTGACGGCAAAGGAAAGAACAGGATCGATATTCCACAGGGATTTATCACACACATGCTTCAGACTTTTTCAAAACATTCCCTTATTGATCTGGATATCCAGGCAAAAGGAGATATAGAAGTGGATTTTCACCACATTGTAGAGGACATAGGAATATGTCTCGGACAGGCATTTGATAAGGCATTAGGCGATAAAAAACAGATCAACCGTTTCGGTTGGGCCGTAATTCCCATGGATGAAGCATTAACCCTCTGTTCTATTGATATAAGCGGAAGGCCTGTCTTTAAGTACGATGTAAAGACCAGTCCGCCAAAAGTCGGTGATTTTGATGTGGAACTGATCAGGGAGTTTTTTAAGGCCTTTTCTGATAATGCAAAGATCGCCCTTCATATAAATAATCTTGCCGGATCAAATGCACATCATGCGATCGAATCTGTCTTTAAAGCTTTTTCCAAGGCCTGCCAGATAGCTGTTGCGATCAACAAGAAGAGTGAAGGAGTTCCATCAATAAAAAATGTCATCTAGAAAAGCAGTTATTATCAACTATCAGATGGGGAATCTGTCAAGTGTCTATAATGCCTTTAAATTTTTAGGAATAGATGTTGAAATAACGGACAGTAAACAGAAGATAATGGATAGTTCCGGGATCATTCTTCCCGGTGTCGGAGCCTTCGGAGATACCATGAAAAATCTGGATACTGCCGGAGTTATAGATACTATCAAAAATGAGATAACGAAAGGCAAACCATATCTTGGGATATGTCTCGGTTATCAGGTCCTTTTTGAGAAGAGTGAGGAAGATGAAGGAATAGAGGGATTGAACCTGTTAAAGGGGAAGGTTATCCGCTTTAAGACAAAGAGTAAAAAGATCCCTCACATCGGATGGAATCAGATCAGGAAGAGAAAGGAATCCTCCCTGATCGAGAACATTCCGGATGAGTCCTTCTTTTATTTTGTCCATTCCTATTATCCTGTACCGGAGGATGACAATATCATTCTTACAGAGACCGAATATGATGAGATCTTTGCTTCTTCCATTGCCGTAGACAACATTTTTGCCACTCAATTCCATCCTGAAAAAAGCCAGGAGAACGGCCTGCAAATAATAAAGAGTTTTGGAGAATTCTGTGATAATAATTCCGGCAATTGATATAAAAGACGGAAAATGTGTCCGCCTCTATAAAGGTGATTTTGAAAAAAGCAAGATCTACAGTGAGGATCCTGTTCGGATCGCGAAAGAATTTGAAGAGATGGGGGCTTCGTTGATCCATGTTGTGGATCTGGATGGTGCTAAAAGAGGTGAGCTGGCTAACTTCAATACAGTGGAAAAGATCCTTGGATCAATTTCTATCGATATTGAATTAGGCGGGGGGATACGCTCCATGGAAGCGATCGAGAAGATCATCCGTGCCGGTATAAAGAGAGTGATCCTGGGTTCAAGGATAATAGAAGATGTAAGTTTTCTTGATGATTGCAGCGAATTTATAGATAATATCATTATTTCTGCTGACCTTAACAGGGAATATCTTAGTACACACGGTTGGCTGAAGAGAACGGATATACATTACAGTGATTTCCTGAAAGATG
>JAHITG010000434.1 GCA_018817865.1 Spirochaetota bacterium | reverse complement strand
ATCAGAACGACTGCCGGTTTTGGTTTCGGAGTGGGAAAACCATATAACGGCACAGATAACACGGAAACGATCACTACAAATGGGATAGAACCATCTTATTTGAGCCGTATCTATTATGACCAGAGCGCAGGTATCAATATGAACCTTGGGATCCTGTTGCATCTGTCCGAAAATATCGGTGTTGAAGCAGGGGGAGGGTATATAATGGGCCAAAAGGAGACCACCGATAAGAACAAAACAGATGACATGGCCAATGATGGTCTCGGAACTACAAGGTGGGAACAGACAATGATATCCACTTTGATCCCTGTTGATCTGACCTTCAAGATCTTTACAAAACTGGGCCCGGTATCTCCATTTATCGGAGCAGGCCCCACAGTGCTTTCAAGCGGGAAGACCATTGTAAACAGAAAAGAATACAGCAAACAGTTGACCGATCTTTCAACCGGCCTGACGGTCGATGGGATGAAAGAGACTGAAACGGAAATGACATATAAAATGTCTTTTGGGGTTAATGCCTGTACCGGAGTAAACATTAATCTGACAAAATTTTTTGCATTGACCGGCGGTGTTGTATACCGGTTTATAGTTTTAAAGCCGGCTAAAAGTAAGATCACCAAATGTGAAGTGAACGGCAAAGATCAGTTATCCCATATGAAAACAAGGGAAAAGGAGACTGAATTTAAAGAATACTATAAAGCCTCAGAGAACACATCTGATTCAAGCCCGGCCTATGCCCTGGCTGATAATTATCCCGTTAGCAGTGTCATCTTTTCAGCGGGTTTTGCTTTTAAATTTTAAGAAATAATAGAAGAATGGGGATGGTTCTAACACTTTTAATGTTTAAAAATTTTTACCTGTAGCCATTTATAAAAGTATTAGAACCATCCCTATTCTTTTTACTTCTTTTTATTACGCTTAGTTATAAGATCCAGAAGATTCTTTACTCTCTGTTTTTTCTCTGAGAGGGGTTTTCTTTTTTTCTCAGGAGGATTGATCTTATATTCAAATTCATATTTGGAGACCAGCTCATAGCTTCCAGGCCCGAGTTTGTGCTCTATCTTTTCTTTCTTTTTTCCCATTAAGTTTGTCTTTTAATATTTTTACGCGAAAGCCGGAGTCCCTCGATGGTGATCACCCGGCACCGGGCCTGGCCGTTGTCATTCCTTAAATTCAATAATATCGGAAAAATAATAGTTGTCAAATTAAATTCCTGGAAAAAATGACCCGGTACAACCGTTCCCTTTTATAAAGCCTCGATATATTAATTGACTTTTGATTTCATATGCCTATATTGGCATATATGATAAATGAGATAGAAAAATATAGAGCTCTTGGAGATTTGACCAGGTTCAGAATAGCCAGGATCCTCTTGAAAGCAGGAAAAGAATTATGTGTATGCGAAATTGAGGATATCCTGAAAATTCATCAATACAATGCTTCTAAACATCTTAATCTCTTAAAACGCTCCGGTCTGGTTGAAGAACGGAAAGAAGGCAGATTGAGAATGTATAAAATAAAAGATAATAATAAATTTAATCAGTATTTAATTAAAAGTATCATTTCACTTGAAAGCCAATCAGATAATGGTTTAAAGAATGATTTTATGAATTTGAAAAAAAGATTAACCTTGAGAAAAGATAATAAAGTTGTGGTTACAAGATAATAGTGAATCTTTTTAATTTAAAACATGCTTATCGGGGAGCATAAGCATCGTCAGGAGTTTATAATGAAGGAATGGAAAAAATTATCAATTATAGCAGCAGTATTTGCAGGATTTTATTTTATACCTTTTTCCAGTATAAAGATAACGAATGCCATATTAGAATCTTTTCACATGGCACAGGAGTATGCCAGGGAACATGTGTTGCTCTGTCTTATCCCGGCTTTTTTTATAGCCGGGGCCATAGCGAATTTCATCAGCCAGGGCGCTGTTATAAAATATTTTGGTGCTAAGGCAAATAAATTCCTTTCTTATTCCATTGCCTCTGTATCAGGAGCGATATTGGCAGTCTGTTCCTGTACTGTTCTGCCCCTTTTTACGGGAATTTACAAAAGAGGAGCCGGGATCGGCCCGGCCATAGCCTTTCTCTATTCCGGACCGGCCATAAATATCCTGGCTATTATTTTAACCGCCAGGGTACTGGGGATGGAAATAGGTATTGCCCGTGCTCTTGGTGCTGTTCTGTTTGCTGTCATAATCGGTCTTTTAATGCATCTGATATTTCTTAAGGATGAGCTGAAGAGAAATAAGAATATAGACCTGCCGATGGAAACCGCACAGGCAAACGAAATGCCTTTAGGCAAGACTGTAAATTTTATTTTTACCTTAGTAGCTATACTGATCTTTATTAACTGGGGAAAAACAGGAAATAAAGGTTTATGGAATTTTATCTTCAGTATTAAATACTATATTACAGGCGCATTTTTGATCTACCTCGGTTATATGGTTATCAAGTGGTTTAAAAAAGAGCAGTTAACAAATTGGGTGCAATCCACATGGGATTTTGCAAAACAGATATTCCCTTTACTCTTCATAGGGGTTTTAATTGCCGGCTTTTTACTGGGAAGGCCCGGACATGAAGGGATCATTCCCATGAAATGGATAGAAAAACTGGTTGGCAATAACAGCATAGGAGCTAACTTATTTGCTTCTGTGGCAGGTGCTTTTATGTATTTTGCCACCTTAACTGAGGTTCCTATTTTACAGGGTTTATTGGGAGCCGGCATGGGAAAAGGTCCGGCATTGGCCTTATTGTTAGCGGGTCCTGCTTTATCCCTGCCCAATATGCTGGTTATCCGGAGTGTACTGGGAACAAAAAAAACAATAGTTTATGTCTCTCTGGTTATTATTATGGCTACCTTATCAGGGCTCTTGTTCGGATATCTGGTAAAATGAAGATAAGATATTAGAATGGATTAAAAACAGTTTCTTTTTAGATGAGGATGAACATTAAAGATTGCTAATAAGGAGGAACAACAGATGGAAATAAAAGTATTAGGGATGGGATGTCCTAAATGTAAAAAGACAATTGAGTTAATAGAAGAAACAGTCAAGGAGCTGGGGAAAAAAGTGAGTGTTCAAAAAGTTACTGATATAAATGATTTTATGGATTACGGGATCATAATGACGCCTGCTGTTGTTATTGATGGAAAAGTGAAAATGTCCGGAAAGATCCCTTCAAAAAATGATATTAAATCCTGGATCCAATGAAATACTCTTTATTTAACTAATAATTAAGGAAAAGAAAAATGAAAAAAAATCTAATAGTATTAATAATGATTCTCCTGATCCCCCTGGTCTCCTGCGATAATGATGCATATGACCCTTCTTCAGGTACTAATGCAAAAGGATCTGACAGGGAAATGACACAGACTGATCCTATTCAAAAAGAAGAGGATGCAAAGAAAGAGAGCGTCAATTCAGTTCTCGAACAAACCGAGATTAAAGTTACTTTTATTGAGCTTGGCTCTGTAAAATGTATCCCCTGTAAAAAGATGCAGCCCATAATAAAGGAGATTGAAGAAGAATATAAAGATGTCAAAGTTGTATTTTATGATGTCTGGACTCCTCAGGGAAAGCCTTATGCTCAAAAATACCGGATCCGTCTTATACCCACACAGGTATTTCTTGATAAAGACGGAAATGAATATTACAGACACGCGGGCTTCTTTTCAAAAGAAGAAATAATTAAAATTCTTCAGAAAAAAGGAGTAAAATAAATGAAACCTCTTTCTCTTCTATTTATTATTTTATTACTGCTGTTTTCCTTCCGGATAAATGCTGTTGCAGATCAGAGTAATAAAACTAATAAAATACAACAGGCTGAAGTCATATTCATACACACGACTCTGGCCTGTCCTTGTACACTTGAAAGATGTAAGAGCATGGAAAAAAAGATCTCTTCAATGATCACTGCCCTTTCCAATAACCGTCAGATCAATTACATAAAGATCGATTATGCAAAAGATCAGAAAAAAGCAGATAATATATTAACCGGATACGATCAGTTTTTTCCTCCTTGTGTATTTGTTTTTGATGAAAATAAAAAGGTATTGTATAAGGCATCAGATACTATTAATGAAAAAAAATTCAAAGAAGTATTGCGATCATTAATCCATAAACGAAAATAAAAAAGCACAATGGTTCCTGATTTGTATCGTAAAATGATACCCCCCCATTCTTTCCTTTTTAAGACGACGATTCTTTAAAAGTGGCCAACTCTTTAAAAGATTAATCTAATGTTTTTTTCTTGACAAATTTTAAATTTTTTATATATTAGGTCTAGTATTATAAGTGTTATTTTGGTGGGGAACTTATTATTTTTAACTTTATTTAATCCACAATAAATATTTTATAAACTCTGATTTATGGTATTGTTGCTGTTAAAGGTGAATAGTTGCTATAGATCATATCGGGGAGAAAAGTAAACAATGGGATTTAATAAAAGATCTCATTTTTGTGCAATCGTATGAACAAGTATATTTTACAAAAATATTGTTTTATCTTTTTACTGCTCTCATCATTGTTCCTGTTGCCCGATTACCTGTCCGGTTATGCTGCCTTTGACGGTCCTTATCCGATCGCAGGCGGGGTAGGCGTATCAGACGGCGCAATTGCTCTGGGGGATTTTGATCATGATAATGACCTGGACCTGGTCGTTACCGGGGACCGGGGCGGGACCGTCGGCCATGCTGCCACTTATTCAAATCAGGGTAACGGGACTTTCATCGGCCCTGTTTCACTCGGGTATGATGTATATCAGTCTTCGGTTGCATTGGGAGATGTTAACGGCAATAGTCACATCGATATAATTGTTTCGGGTGACAGCGGGTACCTGCATAAATATGTAAACAACGGAGCCGGTCATTTTACAGGGGCTTATATCTTTGGCGAAGGAGTACAGGAGGGGTCCATTGCGTTGGGAAGAATTGACAGTGATGCTGACCTGGACCTGGTCGTAGTAGGGGATCACTCATGGGATAAACGTTTTGAATGGTATACTAATAACGGGGCCGGCAATTTTTATGAGAACCGGAATATCGGTACGGGGTTCTTCAGTCCATCTATTGTCCTGCAGGACCTTAATAATGATACTTTCCCGGATATTGTTGTTTCCGGTGCCGAGTTCTGGATGGGCTTCGGAACAAAATATCTATACCGTTACATGAATGACGGTTCCGGCAATTTTACTTTTGCGGAAAATATCGGAACTGGGGTCTGCCATTCATCATTGGCATTGGGTGATATTGATAATAACGGCACAGTGGATCTTATTGCAGCGGGAGACGGAAGGCTGGACCGGTATTTAAATGACGGTACCGGTAACTTTGGACCGGGCCAGAGCATAGGCACCGGAGTGGATTACTGCTCCATAGCGCTGGGGGATATAAATAATGATAACTATCTTGACCTGGTCGTATCAGGGAGCGGCACCCTGGTTCAGTATATCAACGACGGGACAGGGAACTTTGGAGCAGGACAGAGTATCGGCCCGGGTTTGAACTTTTCATCCATTGCTTTAGGAGATATAGATAATGATAATGACCTGGACCTTATCGTTACGGGTGAGGTCTCTTCTACGCCTTCTCTTTCCATATATTATAACGGCAGTTCTGTTATCGTCTCCAACCAGGTTTTTCAGGTTGATATTAAAAATATTATTGATGATAATGAAAATGATCTTATCACATGGACCAATATTACCGTGAAATCACAGGGCTGGATCGTTTCGGAGCAGTATGTTGAAATTGATTATTTGAATGACCACCAGCTTGTGCCCGGCTGGGGACTCCAGCTTTTTACGGATAACAAGACCAACATTGCTTCTCCCGAATTTATTGGAAGCAATGATCCGGCAGGCCTGGTAAACAGTGTTTCTCCTTCTTCATTGCTGGCTATGGCCTGGATGATCAAGGAGATCAAGGCTAAACCGGAAAAACCTGCGGAAAGCCCGCCGGGACAGTTTGCAACATCTGACTGGCACTGGCTCAGGGACCGCCGTTCTACTGATTTTACCAATGAAAAGGATTATATTGTCCCGTGGAACCAGGGAGGGATCGCCTGGCATGAGGCCGTCAGGCAGAGGAAGCCGGATAAAGCGTATCTTTACGTGGCAGCTAAATTTGAAAACCTGATAGGGGCCACATACAGGACTTCCCGTTTGACATTTGAAGAGTTCCATAACCCGGATGCCCCGTTCCTGCCTTTCTATATCTATATCAATAAATGGGACGACGCTGCTCCTGTTCCCAATCATTATACGCCTTCCTGGGAAGGCTGGGCAGGAGAATTCAGTGGGACCTGTACAGCAGATTACGGCTACACAGGGGATTATCACAGCGCGGATCATTGTATCAGGTTTTTCTTCTCTCCTGATGCTAAAGGAGCCATTGTCTGGTATGAACCTGGCACGGATTATAATTGTCCATCAGGACCCGGTTACGGGTATGACCTTACCGGCGCAACTAAATTGACTTTCTGGGCCAAAGGGGACGCGATCTATACCGGAGTTTTTGCCCAGATCGGAATAAATTCGGATTCCTGCGGGACCATTGAAAATGTGGACGGCTGGGGTATCGATACATTTGCCGTGACCACAACCTGGGTAAAGCATACTATTCCCTTAGGGGGAAGTATGGCTTATGTCAGCAGGGGGTTTAAGGTCGGCATGTGGGATCCCGGTGTATCAGCCGTGATATATATAGATGATATCCGCTATGAAAAATAGTCGGATGTGAAAAAAGGCGCTGTATTTCAGCTTCAAAAAATGAGGCCGGCTTGCTCTATCCTGCCTGTCTTTTTAAGTGAACATCTTCTCTTCTTTCAGCAGTATTACTTCTTTTATTATCTTTTCAAATGATCCTTTATCATCCATTTCAATCAGAGTTTCCAGACAGCTTTGTGCCAGTCCCGGTACTTTTATAAAAAGATATTGACGAAGAAACAGAACTTTATATATTGAATAACAGAATACCCTACCGTCTAACATCGAATAATTAAGGGCTCAATTTGATTTATATATCACAAAGTCAAGTATTGTCATTGTTTAATATTTTCAGAGTTTAAGTTTCGAAAGAAATGAGTAGTAAAAAGAGAGTAAAAAATACATTATGCAAGTAATTTCATAGTTCAATGAAAAAATTGCAAAAAATATGCATAAATCATCGTAAATGAGGAAGTTTTTAATAAAAAAAACTTTTTTTATTAAAAAGTAATATTTTTGGTATATTTTTTGCATACTATAATTAGGTAGATGAATGAGCTGGAAAGATATTATTATTGGACGAGAATGGTGTAAAAGAATAAAAAAACATGTTTACATATTTTATAGCGAATAAGAAAATGAATGTTAAAAGAAATATATTGATCATTATATTTTCAGTATTCATACTTGTATTAATGGCCGGGAAAGCCCGGTCAGTGACCGTTACCAGTGTGGATTCTTCGCCAAATCCTTTTGGCCCCATACCGGCAACCAACAGCATTACCATAACTTTAACCGGCATTGATGATTATGTTAATATCATTTATAACAGCAGCGGGAATATTGTGCGCCGGCTGCAGAACAGGACTTCCCCTGCCAGTCCCTTTACCGATGATTGGGATGGAACATCAGACAGCGGTTCGGGGTTCCAGTCAGGGACTTTTGATATCTATGTTAAATCGACCAGGATCGTAACCT
>JAHITG010000433.1 GCA_018817865.1 Spirochaetota bacterium | reverse complement strand
GATCGTTATCGAATTGACGAATAGGTGTAATTTAAACTGTCCTTACTGTTTAGTCGGTATGCAGAATGAACAGGAATCAGTAGCACATTCCGCTTTAAACAGAGACTTTGGGAGTATGGATATGTCTCTGACTGAAAAGGTCATTAAAGATGCCAAGGATTTTGGCATGAGGGAAGTTATGCTGACGTTTCAGGGCGAACCTCTGCTTCATAAAAATTTTATTGATTTTGTAAAACTTGTAAAAAAACAAGGTATGCGAGCTATTGTTTTTTCTAATGGAATGTTGTTGAATCCTGAATTTTCAAGAGGAATTATAAAAGCAGGCTTAGATTCCATCCAATTTTCTGTGGATGGGGCTAGTGAAAAGACTTATCAGCTTAACAGAGTAGGAGGGAGATTTGAAAAGGTTTATCAGAATATGAAGGACCTAGTTCATATTGCCAATGAAGAAAAAAGTTCCATCAGGATCGCCTGGCAGTTTATTGCTTTACGTAATAATGAACATGAAATACCTTTAGCACAAAAATTAGCTGAAGAGATAGGTGTGGAGTTTATTGTTAAATCTTTTGCAGAAAGTATTCAGAAGTTAGCTCCGCGTAATCCTAAATATCGTCGCAAACTTCAATTAAAACCATGCACTGATATTTATAGAATGCTTTGTGTTTATTGGAATGGTGATATAGTTCCTTGTTGTTATGATATTTCCGGTAAAGAGATATTTGGCAATATTAAAGACAGCACTATAAAAGAAATCTGGTCGAGTGAAAAGTATGTGGATTTCAGGAAACATGTAGGTGAAGTAGAGACTTATCCTGAGTTAGATCCTCAGCTATGTAGAACTTGTTTAAAGTGGACACTAAAAGAACAGGAATAAAATGGCAATTAAATTTTTAAAAAAGCAGGGTATCTATATTTCTATAAAACCGCATGCTCATGCTGCTGGAGGAGGTTCAAATACTTTTGCCTGGAATTTCTGCAGGCATCTAGAAAAATTTAAAATACCCAGGGTAAAATGTCTGCTTTTTGCCAAGCATGCTTTGATCATTGCTAGCAGAATCAATTTTTTTTTGCTTTGGCTGGCAAAAAAAACAGACTGTTTTATAGTTCATCGTCTGGATGAGCATTTTCAAAAGAATGAATCGATTCAAAGAAAGAAAAAGCATGATAATATTGTGAAGATAAATCGAATTGTTGATTTTACTGTATTTCAAAGCGAATTTGTAAAAAAAAATGTGTTACCATATCTTGATACTAAAAATTGTACAGTGATTATTAATGGTGCAGATCCAAAAATTTTTTATAATCAGAGAAATAAAAAACGGCAGTATATTGGACATGTAACTAATTCAGTCGGAGATAAAAAACGTCTTGATCTGCTGGAAAAAATAGTGATTAGGTATCCGAACGAACTATTTTTATTTGTAGGGAACCATCGGAAAGCTAGTATAGATTTTTCTAGGTATCCGAATGTTACAATGGTCGGGACTGTAAACAGCCAGGAATTGGTAAATTATTATAATCAAATGAAGTGTTTATATTTCCCTTCGGAAAATGACCCATGCCCTAACACAGTTGTTGAGGCTATTTTAAGCGGTACGCCGGTCTGTTACAATCCTAAAGGGGGAACAGTGGAAATTGTCCGTGATTGCGGGTATCCTTTGGATAAATTTGGAGTTATGTTAAAAAATTTATCAGAATTATATAAAAATTGTAAAAAACGCAAAGATTTATATTTTGAAAGGGCAATGAAACAATACCTTGATCTATTTAAACAAGAGGAGTATTAAATGACAGATAAAGCAATAATAACAGAGCATTTTTCTAATACTGCTTCTGTATGGAAAGATAATATTTATAAATTAAAAAAGGAGCAGGGAAAATTTGAGTATTTTGATAAACAGTATAGATTTGATTATACTGTAGAGATGATTCCCATGATTCAGGGTAAATGGAAACGGGCCATGGATATGGGATGTGGTGCAGGCCAGCTTTTACCTGTTTTATTTGATCTGGGATATAAACCCTATGGGATTGATATTTCTTCTGATATGGTAGATTTATCCAAAAAATTATGTAGCAAGTATGATGTAAAAGCGGAAGTTAAAGTAGGTGATACTGAAAATCTTGATTATCCGGATAATTATTTTGATCTTTATGTTGCTATGGGTGTCATCGAGTATATGGATGAAGATGAACCCATGTTAAAAGAAATTATGCGTGTTTTATGTCCCGGTGGTCTGGCTATTATTACAACGCGGAATGTATGTTCCATTCATGTAAGATGGAGAACTTTTTATAGAAAGTATATTGAACAGAACATAAAGAACTTAATTAGAGTAATTATTGGCAGAAAACCCGTGTTTTATCGGGCGATTTCTAGAGAGCATAATCCTGATCGTTTTAAGAGAAAATTGCAGAATATGTCGTTTAAAATATTGGATGAACGGTATGCTCATTTTCACACTCTGTTTGCACCTTTAAATTCATGGTTTTCTCCGATAGAAGCAGTCTTTGGTAAGATAATGGAGAAAAAGTTTAACAGAGGGAGGTTTTCCTTTTTGGCTTCATCCTTTATTGTAAAAGTTCAGAAACCATTGTAAATTTCAATGAAATTAATTATAAAAAAATTATTTCGTTCCTTAGAAAAGGCATCTGTTTTTT
>JAHITG010000432.1 GCA_018817865.1 Spirochaetota bacterium | reverse complement strand
TTGAACATGAAGCTGAAGGAGAGAGAAGTAATAAAAAGGGTCAAAAGTTCCCTGAAAAAAGTGGGGATGGAAGGATATGAGGACCGTTCCTCCCATCACCTGAGCGAAGGGGAAAAAAAGAAAATATCCCTTGCCGGAGTTCTTGCCATGGATCCCCCGGTGATCGCTTTTGATGAGCCGACTGCTAATCTGGATCCTCGATCAAGAAAGAATATTATTCATGTAATAAAGAGCTGCAGTCATACAAAATTGATCGTATCGCATGACCTGGAGATGATATTCACTTTATGCTCCCGGATCATTTTACTGAAAGACGGGCAGATCAAATTTGACGGAAAAGCGCCCTTTCTTAAAAAACATAAAGAGATACTTCGACAGAACGAATTGATATAAGAACCGGGACAGGTACAATACTTTGAAAAAGTATTGTACCTGTCCCGGTTCTTATGATATAAATCTTTTACTTGCCATTCTTCTTTTTTCTGTTATTATTGGGAACATGGATCAAAGCCTTACGACTCAAAAAAAATTGGTTAAACTGAAAAATATTATTGGAGATCTTAGTTCGGTGGTTGTTGCATATTCCGGCGGGGTGGACAGCACTTTTTTAGCTAAAGTATCCGTGGATGTTCTGGGAAAAAAGAGGGTATTAGCAGCCACAGCCACATCCAGCACATATCCGAAAGCAGAATATAAAGATGCAAAGGAATTCGCAGGCAGCCTGGGTATTCCCTGGATGCATTTCATCTCTGAAGAATTGAATATCAAAGGGTTTAAGGACAATTCTCCTCTTAGATGTTATTTCTGTAAAAAAGAATTATTCGGGAAACTTTTAAAGATCGCCAAAGAGAAAAGGTTCTCTTCAGTGATCGATGGTTCCAATTTTGATGATCTGAAAGACTTCCGGCCCGGGATGAAAGCTCTTACAGAATTGAATATTATCAGCCCCATTAAACTCGCCGGGCTTTCAAAAGAGGAAGTGCGAATACTCTCCAGAAGGTTAGGGATCCCTTCGTGGCATAAACCGTCATTTGCCTGTCTCTCATCCAGATTCCCCTACGGGGAAAAGATAACTGTCGAGAAGCTTTCGCGAGTAGAAAAAGCAGAATCGTTTTTAAAGCAATATAATTTAAAACAGTTGAGGATCAGATCGATACAGGATACTGCGCGGATCGAACTTGATCCCCGGGACTTTAAAAAAATATTTAAAGATCATAAAAAGATCGTACAAAAGTTAAAGCAGATCGGGTACGTGTATATTTCACTCGATCTGGAAGGATACAGGACCGGCAGCATGAATGAGGTTTTGGGTAAAAAGGAGAAGAGAATAAAATAACCGGTGATGTGAAAATACCGCGTATTTATATTGGGATCACAATGAAGAAAGATGAAATTTATAAAATACTGGTCAGCCTGAGTAAAAAAAAGATGTCTCCTGATGAAGCATATACTCACCTGAAGGATCTTCCTTTTAAAGATATGGGATTCGTAAAAGTGGATTATCATAGAGAAATGCGGATGGGTCTTCCTGAGACGATCTTCTGTAAAGGAAAGACAGTCAACCAGGTTTTAAAGATATTTCAGGAGATGAAAAAAAGAACAAATATCATGGCGACCAAGGCCGATGATGAAATGATCAAAGTTATAAAGAAGAAGTATCCTGAAGCTGAAGTTTTTCCTGATGCCGGGATCATCTTTTTAGGAAAATACCCAAAGGCAGTAAAAGCAAAAGTTGTCGTCCTGACAGCCGGTACTTCTGATATTCCTGTTGCCATGGAATCTGTTATTGTATGTAAAGCCATGGGAGTTAATGTGGAATTTTTTTTTGACGTGGGAGTAGCAGGTATACACAGGCTCCTGAAGTATAAGGATAAGATACAAACAGCAGATGTAATTATCGTTGCCGCCGGTATGGAAGGAGCTCTGCCGGGTGTTGTAGCCGGTCTTTTCGGCCTGCCTGTTGTAGCTGTACCCACCAGTGTCGGGTACGGAGCCAGTTTTTCAGGGATCGCTCCGCTTCTGACAATGCTCAATACCTGTGCCCCCGGAGTGGTGGTCGTTAATATTGATAATGGATATGGTGCCGGATATTTTGCAGGGCTAACAGCAAAAAGGGGTCTGAAATGAGAGTATTATATCTGGACTGTTTTTCAGGGATAAGCGGTGATATGTTCCTCTCTGCATTGATCGATGCGGGATTGGACCTGAAACTGCTTAAGAAAGAACTGGATAAATTGAACTTAAAGGGTCAGTTCCGGATCCAGACTAAAAGGATAAAGTACAACGGGATCTCGTCCGTACAGTTTCATGTGAAAGAAGGCATCCAAAAAGAGAGAGGCCTGAAAGAGATAAAGAGCATTATTAATTCCAGCAGGCTGGATAAAGACGTGAAATCCAGAGCTATCTCCATGTTTGAAAAGATCCATAAGGCAGAGAAGAAGATACACGGGGAAGCGCATCATTTTCATGAGCTGGGTCTTCTGGATACGATCGTGGATGTGGTCGGAGCGATCGTATCTATAAAGCTTTTAAAGATCGAAAAGATATTTTCTTCCCGGGTGAATGTCGGTTCCGGGTTTGTGAAGATACAGCATGGTTTGGTCCCGGTTCCTGCTCCGGCAACCATGGAGATCCTGAAAGGCATACCGATCTATTCCAATGAAGTAAAAGGCGAACTGGTCACTCCGACCGGCGCGCTTCTTTTAAAAGAATTTGTGGATGAATTCAATTTTCCTCAGATCAAAGTGGAAAAGATCGGGTACGGAGCCGGTACAAAAAAGATAAAGCATTTTCCTAATCTGCTTCGTGTGATGATCGGAGAATGTGAGGGGACTCTGTCTAATAAATTTTTGATCGAATCTAATATAGATGATCTGAATCCTGAAAGCTATGAGTATGTCATGGAAATGCTCTTTAAAGCAGGTGCCCTGGATGTGTATATGACCCCTGTTTATATGAAGAAACAGAGGCCGGGTATCATGCTCTCTTGTGTTTGTGAAAAGAAGGATAAAGAGAAGATCATACCTGTCTTCTTTGCTGAAACCACTACGATCGGATTACGAATGCTTGAATTTCAGCGTCTTGAGATGGACAGAAAAAAAATATCCGTGGATACGGAATTTGGTATAATAGATGTAAAGGTTTCACAGTTCGGCCCGGATATTACCACAGTATCTCCGGAATATGAGAGCTGTAAAAAAGCTGCTTTAAAATGGAAGAAACCGCTTAAAACTGTTTATCAGATCGCTACCAGGGAAGCACTAAAAAAAATTAATATATAAGTAAAAGCTAACGGTGATTTTATAAAGGGGATATGCTCTGGGGGTTGTCGTTAAATAAAAGATAATGTAGCAAGGGGCTTTAGCCCCGCTTGAAATATATTGCTTTCATTCCATAAGCGGGCCTAAAGGCCCTTGTTACATTTTATGGTAGATAAATATCTGTTTTAGCACCGTTCCTTAACATTAGACATGTAAATGTCTGTCACTTGATTTTATGAAGGAATGTTCCCTGAAAGAATTTCTGAGATCGGTTTTGTTGTCTCTATCCTGCTTAGAATGATCTTTAAGACCCCGGTAATGGGTACGGCCAGGAACATACCGGGTATTCCCCACACAAGTCCCCAGAACATCAGGAACAAGAGTATTGCAACGGGATGGATCCCCATATTTTTACCCATGATCTTCGGTTCAATAATATTTCCGATAAGGAACTGAATACTTGCGGTGATAGTCAGGATAATAATAAACTTCCATCCCAGCCCGAATTGAAGGAGTACGACCGGTAAGGGGATCAGTGTCGCAATGATGGATCCTATGTTGGGTATGAAATTGAGTAGAACAGTCATGACCGCGAACATAAACGCCAGTTTTACACCAAAAAGTCCCAGTACAAGGCCGAATAGGCATCCGGTTGTGAGGGATGTAATGCACTTGATGGTTAAATATCGGGACACTTTATTATAGATTTCAGATATAAGGGGATGAGGTTTCTTCTTTCTTATTTCACCGGCTATAAGGAAAAGAACAAAGATCGTGACCAGGGTCGTGTTTCCCAGAAAAGTGAATATTTCACCGGTCAGATCCTTTGCCATTGTAAAGAAAGGAAGGTTTTTAAGCTGGTTCTGTATAGAATTCTCATCGATCCTTATACCGAATTTTGTTGCCCTCTCCCCGGTCCACCGGACGAACTGTATGATCTGATTTTTATAGATATCTCCGCTTTTAAAGAATCCTTCCAGTGAGGTGGAAATAAAGAAGGCAAGGATGATCAGACAGAGTATAGCGAAAATAATTATTATTAAAAAAGTGAGCAGGCGGTGCATCTTTAATCTGGTATGGAACCATTTTACACCCGGCGCAGTAACAAAATAGATAAAGAGGGCTATAACGAACGGCACAAGAATAGTTCTTGTATAGATCAGCCCGACAGTTATGGCTGTTGCAGCGAGAATGACCAGGCTGATGTTATTTATTTTTGAGTATACTTTCTGCATAATGGTTCTCCTGGAAAAGAACTGGGACAGGTACAATACTTTAAAAAAGTATTGTACCTGTCCCAGTTCTTATAATATAGTATACAATTAATATCCATTGTCAAATTTCCTTAAGAGAAAAAGAAAAATTGAATATAAAAAATATATATTTTATATTGGATGGACATTTTTTTATTGAAACTTGATTTTAATTGTATTATCATAGATGGTTATCATCATATATGATATAAAAACAGTTTAAGGAGATTTAAAATGTATAGACCCGAGATCAAAGTAACTGACTGCACCATCAGGGACGGCGGTTTGATGAATGATTCAAAATTCCCCACAGAGGTCGTAAAAGCTGTTTACAAAGCTATTTGTGACAGCGGGGTAGATATTGTAGAGCTTGGATACCGGAACAGCAAGAAGCTCTTTTCCCCTGAAAAATACGGGTTATGGCGTTTCTGTGATGACGATGTGCTGAAGAAGGTGGTAAGCGGGATCAAACCAAAAAATACGAAGCTGGCCATCATGATGGATGCCCATAAGAGTGATGCGGAAGATATAAAACCCAAAAAAGAGAGCCCGGTAGATATTATCCGTGTTGCGACCTATGTTAAAGATATTGATAAAGCCATCCATCTGGTCAATGATGCTGCAAAAAAAGGTTATGATACAACTATCAACATTATGGCTATCTCTCATACGGTTGAGTGGGAGCTTGATGAAGCCCTGCAGCAGATCGAGGCTGAGACCAAGATCCTGGCCTGTTATATTGTGGATAGTTTCGGTTCATTATACAGTGAAGATATTGATTTCTATTATGACAAGTACAGGAAGTATATTAAGACCAAAGAGATCGGGATACACTGTCATAACCACCAGCAGCTGGCTTTTGCCAATACAATTGAAGGGATCATTAAAGGTGCCAATTATCTTGATGCTACTTTATACGGCATCGGAAGAGCTGCCGGGAATGCCCCGCTGGAGCTGTTGATCTCATTTCTGAAAAATCCGAAATTCAATATTATACCTGTTCTGGAAGTTATAGGAAAGTATATTTTACCTCTGAAAGAAGAGATGGAGTGGGGTTATCATGTTCCTTATATGATAGCAGGGATCATGAACATTCATCCTGATGAAGCCATGAAATTGATGGCTCTGGATAAAAAAGATCCTGCAAGGACTGATTTTAAGGCTTTTTATGAAAAATGTGCTGACCTGGTCTGATGGATATTGATATTGATGGAAAAGATCGTAAAGATAAAATTAAAAAAGAGTGTTGATCATTCTTATTCGATCCTGATCTCTGCTAAAATGGATCTGGGTCGAGAGATCCGGAAATTAAACCTGAATAATAATTTTGCCGTTATTACGGACAATATTGTATACAAACTGTATAAAGATAAAATCATTCGGGGATTTTCCCGGGAAAAGCTTCAATACCGGTTTTTTGTATTTAAAAACGGTGAAAGGAATAAAAATTTACGTGTATTCAAGAAGATCTCCGAACAGATGCTTCGATCAGGATTTGACCGTGGATCTACGGTGATCGCTTTAGGCGGAGGTGTGGTCGGTGACCTGGCCGGATATATTGCCGGGTCCTATATGCGTGGAATTCCTTTTATCCAGGTCCCTACTACTTTACTGGCACAGGTGGACAGCAGTGTCGGCGGAAAGGTGGCTGTGGATCTGAAGGTCGGCAAAAATTCCGTAGGACTTTTTTATCAGCCTCTGAAAGTCTTAATTGATGTAGATTTTTTAAAGACACTTCCTGATATCGAATTTAATAATGGTATGATCGAAATGATCAAACACGGGATCATCCGGGATAAAAAATATTTTACTTTGATTGAAGCAAATATTTCCGGAATAAAAAAAAGAGACAGGTCCACTATGATAAAGCTGATCCATCGATCCTGCCTGATCAAAGGGGAGATCGTACAGAAGGATGAAAAGGAGAAGGATCTGAGAAGGATCTTAAATTTCGGCCATACCGTAGGACATGCCCTGGAAGTCATTCGGCATTACAGGTTAAAACACGGTTTTG
>JAHITG010000431.1 GCA_018817865.1 Spirochaetota bacterium | reverse complement strand
GTATCAAGTATGAAAGTATTAAAGATCACATTAATTTTCATCTTCTGCCTGTTCATCAGTCTTGAATTGAACGCAGCAAGCCTGCTCCTCGATGATTTCAACACGGCCTCGGACAGGAACAAGTTCGGCGGTATTACCGGAGCATGGGCAGATACCACAGCACGAAGTAAAGCGCGTTTTTCCTATGATCCAGAAATAATCCTAGGTAGAACAGGATATTCATTAAAACTAAGATATGAGACTTTTCAGGAAAATTATTGCGGATATTATTCAAAATTAAATGGGTATGATCTATCCGCATATAATTATGTTTCTTTTTGGGTAAAAGGAGAGGTAGGTGGTGAGTTTGTGAAACTGGAATTAAAAAATATTGCAGCTCAAGTTAGTAAGTCATATTTAAATGACCATCTGGATGGACCTATCACAACTCAATGGCAGAAAGTTGTGATCCCTTTAGATACATTTATTAAAATTACTGATTGGACCAGTATGGATGAATTCATTATTGCTAATGTATGGAAAGAATCTTTAACAAATGGTAGTCAGACTTCTGGGACAATATATATTGATGATATTGTGTTTGGAACATGGGATCCAGGGTATGTAAGATTGGATTATTATGCAGATAATCATTATTTCAATTCATTTCATGGAAATACTGGTAGCGGATTTGGTGGAGTAGGTGCTTCTTTGACAGCTAGTTTGGACTCATCAGAATATTATTCAGGTCCAAACTCATTGAAATTAGAATATCGTGTTAATCCGGGATTTATATATTTTTTTAATTTATTCGGTGAGCCAGCATCTCAGACTGATCTTAGTAGATATAGCTATATAAGTTTTTGGTGTAAATCAACAAATTCCAATATAGAGGGGAATGGCTCTTCAAGGGGATTAAAGGTTGAGATGGCAACGAATGATCCTTCTGCTCCCTTCTTTTTTAAGCATACATCAACCATAACAAATTATTGGAAGAAATTTTCTATTCCCCTATCAGAAATAAAGAGTAATGGAACTGGTCCAATTATTGATGCATCAAAGATAATTAAATTAACTTTTGTATTAGCAGACAATCTACTTGTACCAGATAGAACCGGAACAGTCTATATCGATAATGTCCAATTTGAAACAGCGTCCTATGCTCCTGATACAACTAAACCGACTACTCCAACATTGCTGAAATCCGGCAATGAAGAGATCTTTGACGGATACTCTTTTGATCAATATAATACGTTAACAGTTACTGCGGACAGTGGAGCAGTTGATGCCTCTCTGGAAGGGATCTTCTTTGAATACAGCCTGGATGACAGTGCAACCTGGGGCAGGATCGATGCAGACTGGGATTCTACCGATGGAATATATTCGGTTATATGGAATACCTCTGATATAGCCGAGAAATCCATGGTCAAGCTGAGGGTTTATACAATGGATGCTTCCGGAAATATATCGGATTACTTAACATCTGAAAGCGGATATGTGGTCAAGGAATCAGAACTGAAGAAACCTGACCAGAAGATCGTTACACCTAACGGTGACGGGGTGAATGACAAACTTCTGTTCCTGGGATTAAAGGAGAACTTTGAGATATCCATCTACAGCTTAAAAGGTGTATTGATAAAGAAGATCACGGATGAAAATTACTGGGACGGCAAGGATAAGGACGGTGATGCCGTGGAGAGCGGACCATACATTTATCAAGCTAAATACGGAGGAGACATGATCTCCGGCACGGTATTGATAGTGAAATAAGATGATATATTATTTGTAGGGACAAGGCATGCCTTGTCCCTACTATTATTTATATTAGAAATGAGGTGCAGTAAATAATGCAAAAATTTTTTATATATGTGATGATCATATTATTACAAACTGGCTTCTTGTCAGCTGCTTTTGATCAGACTGATTTTTCAGCACGATCTGCCAGTCTGGGAGATGCATATACAGCCATAGCTGATGACGGGGCAGGACCGTTCTATAACCCGGCAGGTATTCTACAGATGGAGAAGATGGAGGTGATGAGTACCTATGCCTTTATCTATCCCGGCCTTGATATCAACAATATCAATCAGATGCAGCTCTCCTTTGTGCTTCCCATAAAAAAGACAGCAGCGGTCGGCCTAAGCTACAACAACCTGGGAGTAAATGACCTGTACAGTGAACAGATCATCCAATTAACTTTTTCCAAGAAATTGAACAGTTTCTGGTATCTCTTTGGAGATAAATTAAGAAAGAATGAATTTCTGGTAGGCGGTAATGTAAAGCTTCTGAAACAGGGGTATACCGTTGATGATGCCATGAGGCTTGATCCTGTCTTTCAGGGTGAAAAGACCAGCACAACCGGATTTACTTTTGACCTTGGTTTTATGATGAGAATCTTTGAGCGTTCATCCAGGAAATTTTATAATATCGGTATCTCCGCCTTTAATTTAACACAACCGGATATAGGCCTGCGGGATGAGGATAGGGTGCCCATGATCATCAGGGCAGGGTTTGCCACTCCTTTAAAGCAGTTCGCATTTATGAAGAAGATTTCCATGGATAATCCCATGTTCATCATAGGAGCGGATTACAGGAATAAGGTTCTTGGCTTTCATTTCGGGTGGGAGAACTCCTTCCTTAATGAGCTGATCTATTTAAGGCTTGGGAGTACTCTGCTTGATTTCTCAACGGGATTGGGATTCAAATACAGCATGAGCTGGAAGTATGACGTTATCCTTGACTATGCCTTTATCCTTCCCTACAAGATCGAAAGCACTTCAGGACGACATCTTGTCAGTTTGAAATTTAGATTTTAAAATCAATTTTATTTTTATAATATTTAAATTATTTTTTTATAGGCAATAATAGTATACTTTCCATTTATTTGGTAGAATCATCATAAAAAATATGGCCGTTTATTAGAAGATTATCGTCTTAATAGATGAATATGGTTAAATTAATATTTACTATGTTTAGCAAATGTAGCAAGGGCCTTTAGGCCCGCTTAAATACTTTAATTAATTATAGCTGATTGACAATATAATTGTGATAATTATATTAGTAACAACCAACAATTTATTGTATAGTAAATACATCTGGGGGATTCCTTGAAAAAATATATCTTTTTACTTTTATTAATATTTTTATATCCTTTAATAATTTCTGCTGAAGAACCATTGTGGATCGAAAGATGGGTAAAAAAATATGACAGCGGGACTAATGAATATTCAACTGGATTAGTCATCGATAATAATGAAAATGTATATATTTGCGGAAGAAAGTATAATGGTACTAACTACGATTTTTTGACACTAAAATATGATTCCGAAGGTGATTTAAAATGGGAAAGGACCTATAATGGTGGAAATGATGATGGTGCAAATGATATCACATTAGATAAAGATGGAAATGTCTATGTTGCAGGGTATAGGAATTATAATTCTCTTAATGATTATTGTTTTATTAAATATTCTCCTGATGGTGTTGCTGCCTATACTCAGCTTAATGGAGCGAACGATTTAACAAATCAGACGGCTTATGGAATTGCAGTTGATGATAATTATAATATTTATATTACTGGGCAGAGAGTATTTATTAATCCTCCTAGTGCTGGAGGTTTTACATGGAATCATTATTGCACAATAAAATATAATTCAACTCTTATCTCTGAATGGACTCAAGTTAATTTTGGTGTAAGTACTCCCAGTTATACTTTATCTTGTGCTTATGATATTGCATTGGATAATGATAATAACATTTATATTACTGGTAAACAAAATGATTATTTTTTAAATTATTATGTTTCAACAATTAAATATTCAGATAATGGAAATTTTCTTTGGGAGGAATCATTTACTATAGGAGGAGGGAGGAGTCAGTCTTGTTATACCATTGAT
>JAHITG010000430.1 GCA_018817865.1 Spirochaetota bacterium | reverse complement strand
GATTTGAGAATACGACTGAACAGCCCATATACGGGGCTGCTGTTCCATCTGCCTGCATGTTTTTGCCGTAAACTTTTAATCGGTCGCCTCCATTAATGGGGCAATTGACGATATACCGGGATGAATATCCAGACTGACTCGGATTTGATGCTACAGGCCCTGTTATTGGGCTTGCTAGAACTTCAAACGGTGCAATATTGAAATCCTCGGATTCAAGGATAAGTTGAGGAATTACAGGTTTATCAGCGGTCGGTGTATCTACCATTGCGATTGGAATTACTGCCAGAATGGATTTTGCCCATGCGGGACTTATTATATCGTTCCCGCTATTGAGTAATGTTTTAGCGTTTGATGTTCCTAGACTTGTCATTTCTGCATAGTCAGGTGTTATGATATCGGACACGTCAATCACGCCCTGTATTCAGTGGTCGTAACGGCCATTGACCGACTTGACGCTGTTGAAATATTCAGTCCGTTTGATGATGATAAGAAATTATCCATGATGTACAACCCGGCAATTACTCCGAGGGTTGCTATCAGTAATGATTTTCCTGAAAACATTTAAACCACCGCCGCTTTAAGATAATTTTGATACACATACGTTCCGAGAATCAGGGCCAGTGCGGCCATGATCGCTGCATTCCAGTCTTTTGACATTTAATTATCACCTTTTAATTTAAGATGATAAATAATTATTAAATGTTATATAAAAAGGTATTTCAAAAGAAAATTGAAATATAAAAAAAGTTAAGTTCTCCAGCCTTTTTTCTTTGCAGTAGCATATGCCACTTGCGTACCTTTTTCTTTGCCGTATTCTTTGCGGCATGATGCTAAAAGCTTTTTGAACTTTTTTGTTTTAGGCATTTCTGTTATTTCCTTTTTTTTCTGATTGACTTTAGCCATGCTTTTCTTTTTGCAGATTTAGGGGCACCGATCTTTCCCCATTTATTTTTGGATGATTTTCTTCTTTTTGCCATATTTTCACCTCCATGAATAACAAAAACATATGTGGTCATCCTAAAAAAAGTTATGGGAATGAAATGTATTGAAACTTGTCCAAACTGCTTACTATTTCCCCCTTTTTATAAAATTCTTTTATATAATTAATGTCATTTGGAATAAACAAATGAAATAAAAAAACGTGTGACGCCAGCGAAAAAGGCGTTTTGTGCAGTTCAGATAGCCTGCGGGTGATCAACATTAATCCAATATTTTTATGTCGTCCTGAATTGACTATTTTGAATGCATTTTTTCCCATGGGCACATTATTTCTGTAGTATCTCTCAGCTTCATCCACTACAAAGAAAGTATTGCCTTTTGCCCACACATAGGCACAGACATTTTCAAACTCTTTGACAGTATCTGTCTGTGGACGGTATGAATGTCGCGGGTCATATTCGGATTGCGGATCGTATATAAGAATCCGTTTCAGGCTTGTTATAAGAGACATGGCCAACGTAGTCTTTCCAGATCCACGCTGACCCGCAATAACTATTATTTCATCAGATCTCATATACCATTATAATTCAAATAGAAATATAAAAACAGCTGCTCTATTCTGACCCGAAGCTTGTCATCTTTTTCGATCGCATAAAGTATGTTATCGTAGAGTTTTTTGTGATCATCATAAATTAGAAAGTGCCGGATGATATCATTTATGATTCGTGATTCTTTTGTTGTAAGCTCAAACGGTTCTATAGGCTTGATCTGCATTTCAAGCAATGAGATCATGGTTTCTATTTTGGGATCATTCATTTTTCGACACCACTTTTCTATATTGCATTACAAATTTGTAATCCATTGCACATCCAATAAGAAACAGCACTGTGTCCATGTTTTCCGTTCCTATAGAATATTTCTCAAACAGTTTGCAAAGAAGTTTCCCTTGACTCTTAACTCTGTTTTGAGGAAGCTCGACTTCAGTGCCCCGAACCAACAGACTTGACGTCATGTTAAAAACAGTTTCATATATGATGCAGCACATGTTTTCATCTATTTTTATATTTTCATCGATAACCTTTTCGACCTCTTGTTCTGGTATTTGAATACCAGCTGGCTGCTGGACATCCAGAGGTTTTATGTCGGTTTCCTCGATTTTTTCATCTGTAGTTTGAACTACATTTTCATCCATGAATTTCATTTTAATCACAAATTTAAATAGAAATATTCGTCGTCGTCATCTTCATTATTTACAGGAGGTATATATTT
>JAHITG010000429.1 GCA_018817865.1 Spirochaetota bacterium | reverse complement strand
GGCTGTTAAAGCAGAATCTGGATAGAAAGGAGGTAGCATCAGAAGCCAGAAAAGATGCTGATGAATATCTTGCAGAGGAGGAGTTTACAAAAGCGATCGCTCTTTATAAAATATCATTACTGCTGGAGCCGGAGAATCAGCATGCAAAACTGCAGCTTATTGTAGCACAGGAAAAAGAACTCATTGCTAATCAGAATCTGGAGCTTCTTATGCATCTTGAGGCAGCAAGGGAGTACCATGATTCAAAGGATTATTTTAATGCTATACATGAATGGTCAAAATCCTTAATACTGGATTCTGAAAATCAGGAAGCTAAAGAGGGGTTATCCCTTGATAAGAGGCTGCTTAAGGAGAAACAACTGGAAGAGAAGATCAATGAGTTGATATCCAGGGGCATTGATCTCTTTATGAATAAAGAATATGGTCAGGCTCAGGATGCCTTTAAGGAAGTCCTGGAACTTGATAAAGATAACACCGTGTCACTGGAATACCTGGCAAAAATAAAGAATATACTGTATATTTTAAGCCAGGAGAAGCTGCGAGAGAATGAAGCCCACAAGCATTTTATAATGGGAAAAGAGTATTTCAGTCAAATGAAGTATACAGAAGCTCTAGATGAATTTGATTATTCATTGAGCATGGTCCCCGAACATGAGGAAGCTTCACAATATCGCGAGCGGACCCTGGAAGCAATTCGTAAATTCGATGAAGAGGAGGGGATAAGGAATGATAAATTAATACAGGATTTGCTGATGCAGGGTATTCAGTTTTATCAGATAGGTGAATTTGAGAATGCCATATATAATTTTAAGCGGGTCCTTGAGCTTGATCCGGAAAATGAATATGCCAATGAGTATCTGGGTTTGAGTGAGGAAGCCCTTCATCTGCAGAAATTGTCAACATTGAATGAGGATTCTCCCTATTATCCTATTATGAAGAATCTGGAATTAAAAGGTAAAGAAAGCCTGGAAAAAAAAGATTACAATGTTTCTCTTGAGTATTTTAACGAGATCAAAGAACTTTTTCCATTGAACAGGGAAGCGAATAAATATATATTGAAGATCATGTACATTAAGGATCCTGATAAAGTACGATCCGTAATTGATAATCATTTTAAAAACGGCATTAAATTATATAATGAGAGGAAATATCATCAGGCTTTGTATGAATTTGAACTCGTTAAGAGCATTGATCCTGATTATAAAAAATTGAGGAAATATCTGGATCTGGCCTCCAAACCCCCGTCCGTTTACAGGGAGCAGATAAAGAAACATTTTAACCAGGGTCTTTATTATTTTTCAAAAAGAGAGTACAATAATGCTGTTTTGGAATGGAAGAAGGCTGTTAATCTGGACAGGTCTCCTTTGACCAATAAATATCTTGCCAGATGTCTGGCCAATATCGCGAAAGCTAAATTCCGAATAGCTGCCATGAGCGGTAAAAAAAGCATTTCTGAAGTAAGTCAAATGTCCAAGGAGAAATCAAACAAGGTTAATAAGCATTATTATCTGGGAGTTGCCTATTATACAAGCGGTGATTATCAGAAAGCGTTAAAAGAGTGGGAAGCTGTTTTAAAACTTGATCGTAACCATACATTGGCTTTAAAGAATATTGAGAAAGTTAATAAACGGCTGAAACTCTCTTCAGAATAAGCCACTATTCTTCCGAACAGTAATAAATTGTTTGACTTTTTAAAGCTGTTCATTAGATTAATAAAACCCGACAGTGATAGTATTATATAACAGTATATTGCGAAAAAAAATTAAAGGGATGTATATATGAAACGTTTTTTATTGTTAACAGTGATGATCTTGTCTTTATTACCTGCTTTCGAGCTTAATTCCAAACTCTATGACAGCATTTTTATTATTATTAATGAAGATGTTATTACTTTTAATGAGTATAAATTAAGGTATTTAAAACTGAAGAGTGACCTTCTCCGTAGAGGGATTCCCATGCCCAGAGATTCTAAATTGAAGATCTTTGATGTTCTGGTGAATGAAAAGATCATCAGACAGACCGCGCAAAAGAACAAGATCTTTGTCAGCGATACAGAGGTTGATGAATCCATTAACAGGTTAAAGACAATGAACAGGCTCTCTGATGCAGCTTTTAAACAGGCCCTGGCCCAGGAAGGAAAGCGATTACAGGACCTGGAAGAGGAATACAGACAGCAGCTTTTATCGGAAAAGATCATGAGCATTGAACTGAGGCCCCGGATCTCTCAACCTGAAGAAGATGAAATTAAAGACTATTATAATAAAAATAAAAGCAAGATGATCGAACCTCCGAAAATAGAGGTAAGTCATATTCTCATCAAGGACAACCCGAATGCTTCTTTAAGTGAAAGAAGCAGGATCAAGAAAAATGCCCAGGAGATCCTAAAGAAGACCCTTAACAGTAAAAATTTTGAACAAATGGCCAGGACCTATTCTGAAGATGAGACTTCCAAAGCTCTGGGCGGAAATATCGGATATGTTGCCAAAGGGGAATGGCTGCCTGAGATCGATAATGTCCTTTTCAGTCTAAAGACCGGGCAGGTTGCCAGTACCCTGCTTCAGTCGCGCTGGGGGTATCATATTGTGAAGGTAACAGCAAAAAAGAGGAAGAGAACAGTGCCCTACGAAGATATGAGAAGCAGGATATTGAATTTTTTAATGAATCAGAAAATGAAGGATGAGTATGATAAATGGATCAGTGAGAAAAAGGGAGAATCCTATTTTGAAGTGATCTTTCCTGAAGACGAAAAATATGTATATGATTATAATAAATGGAAGAAGAAGAACAGTACAAAGTTTTTATCCGATGATATATTTGAAAAAAAAATTAATTCCATCATAATATGAAAGATGTTATAATCATTGACTCTACGTTACCCGCGATAGGCCACTCTCTTGAATATCTTTTTAAAGCTGTTAATTCAGGGGAGACTCCGATAGAAATGATCTTTAGTAAAATTAAAGATCTGTCATTTGAAAAGATCGTCCTGCTTCCACGGGAAGAGGATGAGGTTAAGGACAGAATTAAAGAATTCTGCAAAGAGAAGAAGGTCTCTCATTGGACAGCTAAAGAAAAAACAGGAAATAATGCGGACCTCTACAGAAATATAAATCAACTGGTCAATGAAAAATCTATTGAAAATATCATTTTATGTTATATTGACAGTCCCTTGATCGACATGACCATGCTGGACAGATTATACAGGGCACACAAGGATAATCTGGCTGAATATACTTTTGGAGATAACTTTGCCGGCGGACTGGTTCCGGAGATCCTTTCCCGGGAGTTCATACGGAAGATCTCTGAGCATCAGTATAAAAAACCGGATGTTTTAAGCAGAAATGTTTTTGACTGTATTGATGCGGATATCAATAAATTTTTTATTGAAGTAGAGATAGCAGAAGTGGATCTTTCCTTATTACGAGTGGAATTCACAGCTTCCAATTTAAGAAATTTCATTCTTTTAGAGAACCTCTTGAAACATACGGATAAAAGTGACGGGTATAAAAAGTATTATGAGGCGATCCAAAAGAACCCTGAAATACTCTTTATTGCCCCAAAGTATATAGAGATAGAAATAACAAATGAAACCAACATTTCAAGCATCATCAAACCGGCCTCTGCGGGGAAAATGACACGCAGGATTAAAAAGATGGACCTTTCTCTTTATAAAAAAATAATTGATCAAGTCTCTGATCCCTGGAATGATATCATCATCAGTTATTCGTTAATGGGTGAGCCGCTCCTTCATCCTGATATTTTAAAATTTCTGGATTACGCCATCGAGGATAATAAGATCTTTACCGTGATCATTGAGACGAACGGGATCAATCTGGATCAGGAGCTTATAAAGAAACTGTCCGCATATCCGGCTGAGAAACTTGTCCTTCTGTTCCATCTTGACAGTATTATCAGAGAGACGTACTATAAATTGAATAAAACAGATGATAAAGACGCTTTAGATAAAACCGTAAAGAATATTAATGAATTTATAAATTATAATGAATATAATCGATTGCGTTCCTTCGTACAGATAACCAAGATAAAAGAGAATAATCTGGAGATCGAGGATTTTTATAATTTCTGGCAATCAAAGGGTGTTCAGGTCGTTATTCAAAAATATAATGGATATCTGGGTGCACTTGAAGACAGAAGTGTGGTCGATATAACTCCTTTGGACAGAGTACCCTGCTGGCATCTGCAGAGGGACCTGGAGATCCTGGTAAATGGAGATGTCCCTGTATGCAAACAGGATTTTGACGGTAAGATCATAGTTGGAAATCTTGGTAAAGATCCTGTTAAGGGAATCTGGGATAAGATTAAAAAATTTTATTTGTATAATTATAAGGCAGAATATAATAAATTGAAGATCTGCTCATCCTGTGATGAATGGTACACATATAATTTCTGATCTATTTTATCGGGTGCTCTTTCAGATAGGAGCTATAAAGCCTGTTATAGTATTGATTGATCCACTCACAGATAATATGATTTTTTTCTTTTAAAGTGAGATTATCGTATATGCATTTTGAATTTAAATGGTTATGGATCTCTTTAATAACCAGCTCACATAGTTCATTAATATTATACTCTTTTTTATGTAAAATCATTTTTGCGGAAAGTACATATTGGAAATATAATGTCAAGTAAAAATAATAAAAGTAAAAGTATAGCCGTATTTCTGCAGGCGAGAATATCTTCAAAGAGGTTGCCCGGGAAGATCTTCCGTGAACTTAACGGTAAATCCATAATTCAGCATATAATCGAAAGAGTAGGAAAACTTAAAAAGATCTATAATTATCTTGTAGTCCTTACTCCTTTCAGCGATATTGAAGTTCTACAGGCTCATTTAAAGACATATGCAGAGGTTATTATCTTTGCCGGGGATGAGAATAATGTTTTAAAGAGATTTGCCCTTGCCAATAAAAAGATCAATGCAGATGTTATTATAAGAATTACCGGTGATAATCCTCTTGTGGATATTCATCATTTAAGAAGAGGTCTTTATCTGCATATGAGGAATAATTCTGATTATACCTGTTATGATAATCTGGCGCTGGGTACAGGATTTGAGATTTTCAATGGTGATGTGCTTGAGAAATGCTATAAAAATGCAGGATCCCCCTATCAGATGGAGCATGTCACTCCTTATATAAAAGAACACACGGATAAATTCAAACTTCAAATATTAAAAGTCAGGGGACTTTTTAATCAGCCGGGTCTTCGTTTGACCGTAGATGAAGAAAAAGATTTTAAATTAATGAGTGTTATCTATGAAAATTTATACAAGGGAAAGCCTATTGATGTCAGGCAGGTGATCAGATTTCTGCAGCAGAATCCTGAAACCATCAGGATAAATGCAGATGTGAAACAGAAGAAGATATAGAACCATAATGAAGAAAATAAATATTTTATTATTTCTATTGCTTTACTTTTTTTTATTCAGCACAGCATACGCAGGAGAATATACATCAACATCCGGTGCCGAGATCCTGAATTTTGATCCCGGGGCCAGGCAGACGGGGCTTGCCAATTCCTTTGTTGCCATGGCTGATGATGTTTATGCTCTTTTTTATAACCCGGGAGGACTGGGACAATTACAGACCATGAATCTCTCTTTAGCCCACGTCAGTCTTTTCGGAGAGCTCTCCATGCAGTCTCTGGCATTTAATTATCCCTTCTGGAAAGGATCATTTGGAGCGGGATTCCATTACCTTCATTCGGGGGAGTTTAATCAGATTCAAAACGGACTTGAAAGTGATGATAAGATATATTTTTCTAATCTGTTATTTTCAGCAGGATACGGCATACGGCTGAATAAAATGATCTACCCGGGAATAGGCCTTCGATTTTTAAGTTCTGATATTGGAGGATATTCGGTCAGTACTTTTGTTCTGGATGCAGGTATCGTTATCGGTTTAAAAGCAGGAAAATTTTATAATACGATCGAGAATAACCTGAAGTTGGGATTAAGTATTCAGAATTTGGGCCCTGAGGTCAAATACATCAGCGCTGAAGAGAAATTGCCTGAAAAGATACGCCTTGGAGTATCTTATAGACCATTTTCATATTTTCGGGCAGCCGTTGAAACGGACTACTGGTTCGGAAGTGAACTGAAAGAAGGATATCTGTTCAAAGCCGGGGCTGAATTTTTACCGGATTTTTTTATCACACCTAGGCTTGGGTTTGCTCTGGACCCGGACAAGCTGGAATTTACTTTTGGACTTGGTGTAGGATCAGCGTACGGGTCCTATGGATACAGGTTTGATATTGCCTATAAAGGAAACGGAGATCTCGGTTCTAATCTTTATCTTGCATTAAATCTGGGAGAGTTACCCTTTCTTCAGTATCAAAAAAAAGTTACTCTAAGTTTGAAGGATTTTCCAGAGATCATGAAAGTTTCTGCCAGTCATTCTTTTAAAACAGATGAGATCGTTTATATAAAGCTGGACAATTCTGTCAGCAGGGATGAAGAGTTGATGGAGATAGATCAGGAAGTGATAAAAAAATTACGCGAGCAATTACAGATTTCAAAAAAATTCACCCCTGTTCAGAAAAAGGAGGATATGATCCTGATCGTCAGGACATTAAAGAAGAAAGACAAATACCTGTTATTGATCACCTTACAGGATAAGAAACGCAGTGGGTTAAAAGAGTATAAGATCTCATTTAAAGATAAAAAGGTCATCTCCAGGATAAGCAAAAAAACAGTTGAAAGGATGGAACTGGAAGCTTGGGAATTATTTTATCATAATATGGTCATTAACTCGGAACCAGCTGGTGCCGAACTGTTTATTAATGATCGTCCGGCAGGCAGGACTCCTTTCATTGTAAAGAGGATCAAAACAGGAGATTATGAAATAAGACTGAAAAAGAATAAATTCAAAGAGATAAAAAAGCTTGTATCTATCCTTCCCGGAGAAGATAACAGTTTTACTTTATCGATGACAGCGCACCCTTCATCCGACGGAGCGATCGGGGATGTTCCACCGCAGGTCTTCAACCTTGCCTTTACATATAAACTGACAGATCAGGGATCTACAGATCTGAACCAGGCCTTTCAGTCTCTATTCAAAGAAAACATCCCGGCATTGAAAGAGTACATAAAGATGGATGAAAAGGTGTCTGCACATATTGATATACAATACACTATTAATAAAAAGAAAGATATGGATCTCTTTGCTTTTATATTAAGGGATAAACGAAATAATTCATTGATCAAAAAAGTGACATATAGTACTCCTGGAGATAAAAAGTTGACTTCTATAATCAATAATGTGATAAATGAAGTAATGGAGTACACTGAAAATGTAAAAGAGGAATACAAGAACAGGACGACCGAGTACGGCTATGTCACTTTCTCTTCCCTGAATGAAGGGCTGCGGTTTAATTTTGATAATAAGGATGTGGACCTCCCCTATTCCGGGAATGTGGCCTCGGGTGAATACAAGTTAATGATATTTGATGGAGATAAATTGATCGCGGATAAATGGCTTCTGATAGAAGGAGGTAAGAAGGAGAGTATAAACTGTTTTACTCATTATGAAACAGACTTCTCATCCGGTATAGATGATAATTTCTGGGATAAAGATACATTGGAACAGAATATAATAACAGCGGGTGAGGAGGAGCTTATTTTTCGCTCCATTCAGGAGGGAAAAGCGGATCAGGGTTTATTGACCAGTAAAGAGTATGCTCTTTTTCCGTTCCAGATGCAGGTAAAATTGGATATTGAGCAGGTGTTTGGTTCCAGATTCTATTTCGGTTTTTCTGATGATCTGGGAAACAATTACTATATTTGTTTCAATGAAAAAGGATACGGTATGATCTATTTTAAAAACATCATTGATCCCCCGTCTTCTGCAAGTTCAGAATTAATCACTCCTTTAAAACAAAATAAGGATGAGTTCTATGATCTAAAAATCATATATGACGGGTTCCAGGTGAGCTTCAGTGTAGATAGACTGGTCTTGAGGACAGTCCCCATAACAGCAGGTAATGTATTCAGGATCGCAATGGTTGCTCTTTCAGAGGGCCGGATGCTGTATAAAATAAAGGATTTTTCTGTGAAGACGATTTATTCCGGTCTGTAAGGTTGAGATCATCTGCTGTTAAATAGTTGCTCGTTTCTTACCGATAATATGAATAATGAAATATTTTATATGCTTACTTGTTTTGATGCTGATCTGTGGATGTGCAAGACAGGATACATTTATTAAAAAAAGGAATATGGAGCCGCAGTTTAACGGGATCATTGAGGATTTTGAAAAAGGCCTGCAGTACTGGGAATTCAGTAAAAATGTGGAGACAGTGTTAACCAGGATTACCGTAGATGATCAAAATATCGGCCAATTAAATTTTAATGCCCGTTTTTCTCTGGAAGAGTATAATCCCTATATACACACAATGATGTACAGGAGAAAAATGGATTTTAGAAAATATAAGGGCGTAAAGTTCAGTGCAAAGGGTGATTCCGATATTCTATATAAATTCAAGATTTTTGAAAAAGAGCATTATTACAGGAAGAGTTGTAATGAAGTATGGTATCGGGTATTTAAAGTAAAAGAAGAGTGGCAGGAATTTAAAATATCTTTTTCGGATATGATCGTTGAAGAATATTGGGAGCAGGATTATATCAGCGATAACCTCCAGATTTTTACAAATATTGTAGGAATTGGCATCACAGCTCAGAACAGAACAATTAATAAAGAGATTAAAGGAATATTTTATATTGATAATATAGTGTTGTATTGATCTTGAGTAATCGTACTCTTTTAAAAAGCATTGACATTAAATATCGTTTTAATATATTTTAATTTTAGGGATGAAACGACTGAAAAGATCTATTATTATTCTTTGTATTGTATGTACTTGTTTTACTTCATTATCTTCTGCTGAAAAAAGTGAAAACATCGTTCAAAATAAGCAGATAATCGGTACTGTAAAAGACTTTAAACCTTTAAATGACGGTATTATTTTAAAGGATAATTATATTGAAATAAAAGAATTCGATAAATATGAGCAATATTTTATCATTGTATTAGGGCAGGCGAAATATCTTGATTCTATTGATTTATACTGGATAGAGGGGTTTGAACCGGAATCATACAGGATCGAAGTGAGCAAAAATCTGTTTCAATGGGACTCTTTGGGTGATTTTAAATTAAAAAAATTCACAAAAAAGGACGGCCTTATCATAAGCTCTCATTCATTAAAAGATAAAGCTGCTTTTTTTGTAAAAGTTACTATCTTAAAACCAAAGAAAGATATTATAAAGATCAGTGAAGTTCAATTATTTACCAGTATTGCTTTAAAATTAGAAATAACTGATTCAAAAGCCCGCAATATTCAAAAAAGTTCCGCTGAACTTGTCTTTGTTACTTCAATTCCGGCTTCAGGGTATGTACGGTTTGGGGATGGGCCCCAAAGTTTAAATCAGAATGTCGGGATGGAGATGGATATATTTAAGGAACATAAAATTAAAGTCGGCAGTCTGCTGCACGGTACAATGTATTATTTTCAACCGGTTGTCCGGGATCTGAACGGGAATTTAATTGTGGGAAAAGTCGACACATTTAAGACAAAGGGTATTCCGTTACCAAAATGGGAGAGTGTTCAGGTCTATGATACGGATATTTTCCAGTCATCGTTAAAATGGTCTCTTAATATCCCATGCAGAAGTGAACTCTATCTGGGGACTTCACAGGATAACTTAAAGAGATATTTCAGAAGTAAACAGTCTGTATCCCAATATAATATTATGATCAAAAAGCTGGTTCCCCATACCAGGTTTTTTTATAAGATCATAGCTGCGGATAGATTCCAAAATAAGATCGAGCAAAACGGGGATTTTACTACAAAAGCATACAATATTGCTCTGCATAAGAAAGTATACGGATCCTTTTATTTTCCCTTTAACCACAGGGGAACAGGTTTTGATATTAATCTTTTGAAAAAAATTACAGATGGCATATATGATACTAAGGGAATAGCCTCTTCGGGAGATCTTGATAATAATGATCAGTCCGTGATAATTGATCTCGGAAAGGAGT
>JAHITG010000038.1 GCA_018817865.1 Spirochaetota bacterium | reverse complement strand
TTTTACTTTCAGCGGAGAGAAATTCTATAAACTGTCAACACGGGGACTGGATAAGAAGATGGGGTCCGTATATACTTATAAGGAAGATTATCCCGGAGCCAATAAAAAGCTTGAACTCAGGATAATACAATGGCCCCGGATCAAAAAGATCGAAAAGACGAGGGAACTTACATTCAGTCATTCAGGCAAAGAGTATTCTGTTCCTGTGCTTTATCAGGGAGAGATCATCACTTTTGTCAAGAATTATCCCCAGACTACGATCGACTCTTATGCCGGAGCGCCTTTATCCGACTTTTCCCGGAAAAGCCTCTTGACAAAGTTGGCTGAATTGATAAAAGGAATGCAGGAGACCGAAGCGGTTAATTTACTTTTAGCATTTGTTCAGAAATCATTTGCCTATAAAACGGATCAGCAGCAATTCGGATATGAAAAATGGTTCTTTGCTGAAGAGACGCTCTATTACCCATTCAGTGATTGTGAAGACCGCTCAGTTATGTTTGGCCGTCTGGTGAAGGATCTTCTGGGGATCCCGGTCGTCATGCTCCATTATCCCCAGCATCTGGCTACTGCCGTCCTCTTCTCAAAACCGGTAAGCGGGGATAAAGTGAAGTATAACAATAAAACATATGCCGTATGCGATCCTACATATACCGGTGCTTCCTATGGTATGGCCATGCCGCAGTTTAAGGGTGTATCTCCAGAAGTAACGGAATTTTAGATCTTAAAAAATTTCAACATACAGAATGTTCCGTTTTATATGTCTGTTCGGCCTATTTCAATTCAGCTATATGCTTTTTGATCTCTTCTACTCTTTTCTCGCTTGGCGGATGGGTTGAAAGAAATTCCGGCGGGCTGTTCTTGCTCAGCTTTGTCATCTTCACCCAGAAATCCACTGCAGCCTGGGTCTTGTATCCGGATCTGTGCATCAGTATCAAACCGATCTGATCCGCCTCATATTCATGTTTCCTGCTGAACGGCAGAAGCAGGCCAACCGTGGACCCCAGCCCAAAAGCGGTCATAAAGACCTGCTGAGTGGCTTCCGGTTTATTCTGGATTATCTTACTCAAGGCCAATCCCCCGAACTGCACCAATAGTCCCTGGCTCATTCTTTCATTCCCGTGATTGGCAAGCACATGGGCAACTTCATGCCCCATAATAACGGCAACCTGATCCTCGGTATCAGCCAGCTTTAAGATACCTGTGTAAAAGGCGATCTTCCCCCCGGGCATGGCCCAGGCATTGATGGTCTTGTCATCATCGATCAAATTATATTCCCATTTATAGTATTTCAGTTCGGACTCCCTTCCCTGAGCTGTCAGGAAGACCTCTGCTGCTTTCGCAATATTCTCTCCTACCCTCCTGATCATGGCCACCTTTGTCTGGTCAGCGGACAATTTGGATTTAGCCATTACTTCTTTATAACTGCTTTCTCCCATAGATGACATTTGACTGTTCGGAATGAGTTTAAACTGTTTTCGTCCTGTCCCGGGAACAGTAGCACAATGTGATAGAAAAACAGCAAAAATTCCCATTATGATGAAGCTCTTTGTTTTAACATATCTGTATGATCGTATATTCATTTGATCCTCCTTAATACAGAAATATTTCTTTAAAAAATATATATATAATTTTAATTTTTCAATAATATTTATTATTTTATTGATTTCATTTTTATATTTAGTACTTTTTTCCTAAAATATGCCTGAATGATCTAATTAAGAATATGGTAAAAAAGATTTTAAAAATATTAGGTATTCCAATATCCCTGGTGAAAAAATTCTTTTACAGCATCCTGACAGCGGGACGAGATGAGGATGATGAAATCTTTTCCATATCAAGGGTCATCGTCATCAATGTATTTCTGATCATCGGAGTTATCATTACTTTTGCATATGGATTGCTGAACATTTTCACCGGGAATACACTGGTCGGTATTGTTGATCTGATAGCATGTGCCGGGATGATTTTGAATGCGGTATATTTACGCTATACTGCCAGATATAACAGGGTAAGCAGTTATACGCTCCTTCTGATGCTGGCATTGCTTATGGTTCTTTTAATAACCGGCGGTACTGCTAACACCGGGATCTACTGGTTTTACACTTATCCGGCTTTAACCTTTTTCCTCAAGGGGAAAAAAAGGGGGATCATCTGGCTGGTCTATCTATACCTCTGTACTTTCCTGGTGCTTATTTTTGATAAACTTGGATATATTCAGGACATACCCTTCACCCTCCTCCAGATGCGTCAGATGCTTGTAAGCCTTCTGGTTGTCTCCCTCCTGGTCTATTTTCATGAAAGAGTAAAGAATAAATCCAGCCAGATAATTAAAGAAAAGAACATCGAACTGAATTCAAAAAATGATCAGCTTTTACGGGAGATCACAAAAAGGAAAGAACTTCACTTTGAAATACAGATAAAGAACAAACTGCTGAAAAATAAAGAAGCACACCTGACTCATCTTGTAGAAGAGAAGACACAAAAGATCGATACGATGGCCATTGCCATGGTGAGCGCACTGGAAAATGTCAACCTTTATAATGACAGTGATACCGGCAAACATATCAAGCGTGTCAGCGGGTATTCTACTATTATTGCTGAAAAATACGGATGCGACAATGATTATATCAAACGTATCCAGATCTATGCTTCCCTGCATGACGTGGGAAAGATCGGTATACCCGATGAGGTTCTTAAAAAACCGGGCCGGTACACAGCCAGAGAGTATGATATCATGAAACAGCATGTCAAGATCGGATTTCAGATGCTGAATGATGCAAAGCTGGATAAAATGGCTAAAAACATTGCGCTCTACCATCATGAAAAATGGGATGGGTCGGGATATCTGAAAGGCTTAAAGGGAAAAAAGATCCCCCTGGAAGCCAGGATCGTTGCACTTTCCGATGTCTATGATGCCCTCGTTACCAGACGCTGTTATAAAAAAGCATATTCTGAAAAGACAGCTGATACGATCATTCAGGGAGAATCCGGTAAACATTTTGATCCAAAGATCGTATCAGTCTTCATGGAAAATAAAAAACAGATCCTGAAAGTAAAGAACCTCTATTATGATTAACAAGATCCGAATACGATCACAATATTAATAAATATCCTCTAAAAGATCATTTATTTTCACAGGTAAGAGCCTTATCTACTGCTATCAGGATCGCCTTACTGCTTCCCGTAGCACCGGTTATTGTATCCACTTTCAAAGACTGCTTTTTAATAACCCTGTCCATGATCCCTGTTGCTTCATAACCTTTTCCGGATCTCTGATCCAGTATTTCGATCTTGACTATCCTGTGATCCTTCACTTTAACTTTCAGCTTTACCCCTACCAGGAACTTGTAATAACTTCCAATATATTCCCCATCCTTTACATTTTGAAGCTTAATATTGGAAAGTTTTGTTTCAACCAGTGTTTGCCTCATGTCATTAAATTTATATACAATAAAAACAACTAATCCGACCATAAGAACAACAGTAATAATAATGACCTTTAAAAGCAGTTTACCTTTCTTTTTTGACATACTTTCTCCTCCTGTAATTAAAATTAGTTTATTTCAATATTTATTTAAGATACTCGATCTTCGTGGTAAGGCTGTTTTCCATTGTAGCCTCCATCCTCTTCTTTTCATCATCAGTTCCCGGAGTACCCCTTGCTTTAAAATAAAAAGTCATTTCACGGACCGTTTCGAGGGCTTGATAAGATTGATCCAGAGGAAACTTCCCTAAATAACCGGCTTTTACAGTAACTTCTTCAACCTGGACATCATCCGGCATAGGAATATCCATTTTATCAACATTGATCTGGGCCTGTAGCTGAAGACATTCTATTCCGTTCACTTTTACGATATCATCCAGTGAAACTGTCCCGTAAAGGAATTCTTTTTTCACTTCAATCTTTTTACTCTGCATATCCAAAGCAGCATATTCGGAATCGATCTCCCATTTGTCTCCGATCTTTTTTTTATCTTTTGTACCAAAGATCTTATCGTCTTTTGTACCACTCCCCTGGGAAACAACCTGCTGCAGTGCCATTTCCAGGTCATACCCTACATGCTTTTCGTCAACAATAAAGTCCGTCTTGTTATCGTCAGTGTCGGCAATAATTATCTCTCCCTCTGAAAGAAGGCTTTTCACTTTACCTTGGTCTATACTGTCCAGTTTCTCCACTGTATAGGATGCCCTGGTGATCTGACCTTCTTCATCGACCGCAAGGACTTCGACCCGGGCAATAAAGTTTACTGTCATTTCAATCCGCTTCTCGTCCTTGACCTTTCCGTCTTCTATCTCGGTCATGAGAGAGAGCGTATGGCTGGAAGCATCTAAGCGAAACTTCTTCCCTTTTTCTATGGGTCTGGATAATTTTATTTCATATTCTTCTGCAAAAGCTGAAGAGACACAAAATAACCAA